>NZ_JPKW01000005.1:0-216370 GCF_001887735.1 Paracoccus sp. SM22M-07 | reverse complement strand
TGGGACTGCATGATCCTGTAGATCCTTTTGTGATTGACCGGTGCCAGGCCCTCTGACCGCAGCTGGCGGTTCAGGATCGCGGTGATGCGCCGGCAGCCATAGGTGGGCCGGGCCGTCACCAGCGTAACGATCCGCGGCATCAGCTCCGCGTCTTGCGCCTTATGGTAGCGCCGGCGCGGCTTCGTCCTACCCTTCAGTCGATCGATCAGGTTCGGGCGGGCCACACCAAGGATATCTGCCACGACCGTCACCGGAAACCGCCTGTCAGCGGCGACCGCGCATCCAAGGTCGGTTTTTCTGAGCGTGACTTGTCCAAGGCCTCGCGCAGGATCCCGGCCTCAAGCGTCTTGCGGCCGAGATGCCGTTCAAGTTCGCGGATGCGATCCTCGAGCTGCCGCACGACCTTGTTGCTGGTGACATCATCATCCTCGGTCACGGCGACACTCCCCCCTTCGAGCATGAGCCTTCGCCAACGATACGAGCCAGGTTGGGTGCGACGCCATTGCGCCGCGCAACGATGGAAATGCCGGCGTGATCCTCCAGCGTCTCCTCCACGATCCGCAGCTTCTCGGCAGCCGTCCAGCGGCGCCGACGACCGCCATCGGTGATGATCTCAATCTCAGACACAAGCACGTCCTCAGGCATATGCCTGAGCCTCCATGGCTATGCACAAGTGTCCGGCCGAAACGGGGGCCAGTTCAGGTTGATAAAGCCCGTCCGGCCATCCTCGCCCTTCCCAAGCAAGGGCATGTAGCTATGACACCCTCATTTGATGAGGAGCGCGCGGTGTACTACACAAACGTTCTAGCCGATCTGGCCGCTCTCTGTGTGCATCACGGCGTGTGCGTGGAGTGGATCGGATCTTGTAATGAAGATGGATGGGCACCAGGAAATGACATTCTGCGTCGAATAAACCCGACGCAGGAAATTTGGATGCAGGATGGTGCCACTGGGGCCGTCGTGATGTTCAACGACGGCGAAATTCGCTTTGAGCCTGAGTTGCGGGACCCCGAGGATGTCTTGGCGCAGGCACCATTACCCACCACCGCGCATGCCCGCCTAGCCGCTGCGAAAAGGGTAGCGTCCCTCAGAGGAAAGTAAGACTGCCTCCCTAGATCCTCCGAAGACCGCTGAAACGTGGCTTCAGTTGCTCGATCAGGTCCTTTCGACCTTCGGCGTTGTTCAGGTAAGAAACATGGCGATGATGACGAAGATCGAAGGGAATGTCGGCCGGCGACTGCGTTATTGGGACGACGCTCTTGCCCAAGGTGTGGGCAATCCCGGCCTCGTAGAAGATGTTCGGATTCTCATCGGTGAAATCGCAAACGACAATGTGGGCTTTGAAAATCAAGCTGAACACATCTTGGATGACCGTGGAATGCTCCCGAATGTCTTTCGCCCGCAGCACCCGATATCCGGAAGCTTGCGCCGCCTCTTGGATGGCGCTGAAAACAGGCTCGAAGCCTCATGCGAACGGGGTCATCACTCCAATGAGGCCTTTCTCGACGCAGCCTTCGGGGATTTCAAAGACGCTCGGGGTGAAGGTAATAGCCCGGCCTTTTCCGACACGGGTCGACAGGCTCCCACCCTCTTCACCGTAATTCTCGGCGATGTATTAAGCAATGATGTCGAGGTTTGTGCGGTCGATCTCAACCAATCGGAACAGAACAGCATTAGCATTGCCGGCGTAGTCTGGAACGTTGAAGCTGAGGCTGCGCAAGAGACGGTCATGCCGGGTGATAACATCCAGCTGACCTGCATGTACTCCAAGCGCCTGCCAGTCTTCCGAATTGAAACATTCGACAGCAACTTTCGCCAAGGCGACGACGCGCTTGCGAACCTCGCCATCTAGACCCGCTTTGTTCAGGATAAGCGTCCTCACCTTATGAGCAAGCAATCTAGCTAGATGCGCGAACAGTGGAACCCCCGCTGCGCACCTATCTTTGAGAGAATCGTCGTATAGGGGTTTCTGTGCGCGTTTCTGGGCCAGCGGAGATATGGAGCCAACCCGGTATCACGCAAATGCGGTGTGTATTGGTGCACCCGAAGGGATTCGAACCCCTGGCCTCTGCCTTCGGAGGGCAGCGCTCTATCCAGCTGAGCTACGGGTGCCTTGCCGCCTGATTACCGATCCCGGTCAGGCGACGCAATGGTGAAAATGCCTCAGGCGGCAGCCAGCGCCGCGACGATGGGGGCGAAATCCTCGGCCTTCAGGCTGGCTCCGCCCACAAGCGCGCCGTTCACGTCGGCGATGGCAAAGATCTGCGCCGCATTGCCGGCCTTGACGCTGCCGCCATACAGCAGGGCCATGTCGGCCCCGTCGGAAAAGCGTTCGGACAGGTCGGCGCGGATGCGGGCGTGGACTTCGGCGATCTGGTCGTCGGTGGGGGTGCGGCCGGTGCCGATGGCCCAGACGGGTTCATAGGCGATCACGGTGTTGTCCGCCGTCGCGCAGTCGGGCACCGATCCGGCCAGCTGCCGCGAGATGACTTGCAGGGTATCTCCGCCGTCGCGCTGGCCTTCGGTTTCACCCACGCAGATGATGGTGATCAGTCCTGCCTGATGGGCAGCCACCGCCTTGGCGCTGACAACCGCATCGGTTTCGCCGTGATCGGCGCGGCGTTCGGAATGGCCCAGGATCACATGGGTCGCGCCCGCGTCGCGCAGCTGTGCAGCCGCCAGATCGCCGGTATGGGCGCCGCTGGCCTTGGCATGGCAATCCTGCCCGCCGACCTGGATGCCGGGCGCGGATTTCGACGACATCGGATGGATCAGCAGGGCAGGGGGGCAGATGACGACCTGGCAATTGCCGTCGACCGAATCTGCCAGGGCGTCCAGCTGCGCCAAGGCTGCCAGATCGCCATTCATCTTCCAATTGCCTGCAGCGATTTTGCGCGGTGGCATGTATGTCTCCTTCTCCTGCCGGGGAAGCTAGTCACGGGGCGGCACCGGCGCAATATGCAAAGGGGCGTCAGCTTTGGGCGCGGCTGCCTCCCAGCGGCTCGAACCGGACGGATTCGCCACAACCGCAGGCATCGGTCACGTTCGGGTTGCGGAAGCGGAAACCCGATTCAAGCAGGCCCGTCTCGTAATCGATCTCGGTCCCGAACAGGAACATCTGCGCCATCGGCGCGATGATGACGCGGGCGCCGTCCTTTTCGACGACCTCCTCGTTGGCATCGGGGGTCTGGGCCAGTTCCATGGTGTATTCCATGCCCGCGCAGCCGCCCTTCTTCAGGCCGATCCGCAGGCCAAA
Organism: Paracoccus sp. SM22M-07; assembly: GCF_001887735.1. Taxonomy (NCBI): domain Bacteria; kingdom Pseudomonadati; phylum Pseudomonadota; class Alphaproteobacteria; order Rhodobacterales; family Paracoccaceae; genus Paracoccus; species Paracoccus sp. SM22M-07. Next base: position 213,114 of record NZ_JPKW01000005.1, on the reverse strand, counting down.
GGCGTCCTTGCCGGCCATCAGGCGCGCGATCTGCGCGGCGGCCTGGGCGGTGATGGTGACGGGGGCGGTGCCGGGTATGGCGAACATGGCGGGATCCTTATGCTGACCCTCAAGATAGTGATCCGGCCCGCGACGCTTCAACCCCGCAGGCCGTGAAAGCTTACATGAAGCCCAGTTCCAGCCGGGCCTCGTCGGACATCATGTCCATGCCCCATTGTGGCTGGAAGGTCATTTCGACATCGACCTGCTTGACGCCGGGCAGGGGTTCGATCGCATCCGCGACCCAGCCGGGCATCTCGCCGGCGACGGGACAGCCGGGGGCCGTCAGGGTCATGGTCACGCGCACCTCGTTCTGCTCGTTCGCCTCGATCGTGTAGATCAGGCCCAGATCATAGATGTTGACCGGAATTTCCGGGTCATACACCGTCTTGCACGCCTCGACGATCGCCTCGTAGAGCGGATGGTCCGTGGTCGAGGGCGCGATCAGCGGCGCGCCTTCCATCAGGGGTTCGGTCATCACATCATCCTTCAATTCCGACCAATTATATAGGGCACCCCATGCCCGCGGTCCAGTGCTGCCCCGGCATTGCGCATAAACGACGCTGCGGTTAGATACGCCCGGTTCCAGCGACCCGGGTTCCAGCGACAGGCGGCATGATGACCAAACGCATCTCCTTCACACTCGACGCCACCGACGGCGCAGCCCGCACGGGCGTCATCGACACGCCGCGCGGCGAAATCCGCACCCCGGCCTTCATGCCGGTGGGGACGGCCGCGACCGTCAAGGCGATGCTGCCTGGATCGGTGCGCGAAACGGGGGCCGACATCCTGCTGGGCAACACCTATCACCTGATGCTGCGCCCCGGCGCCGAACGCGTCGCGCGTCTTGGCGGTTTGCACAGGTTCATGAACTGGGACCGGCCCATCCTGACGGATTCGGGCGGCTTTCAGGTCATGTCGCTGGCCGGCCTGCGCAAGCTGACCGAAGAGGGCGTGACATTCTCCAGCCATGTCGACGGGTCCAAGCATCACCTGACCCCCGAACGCAGCATGGAGATCCAGCGCCTGCTGGGGTCCGACATCGTCATGGCCTTCGACGAATGCCCGGCGCTGCCCGCGACCGAGGACGAGGTCGCCAAATCCATGCGCCTGTCGATGCGGTGGGCACAGCGGTCGCGCGATGCCTTCGGCGACCGTCCGGGCTATGCGCTGTTTGGCATCATGCAGGGCGGCGTGACCCGCGACCTGCGCGAGGAATCGGCGAAAGCCCTGACCGATATCGGCTTTGACGGATATGCCGTCGGCGGCCTGGCCGTGGGCGAGGGGCAGGAGGCGATGTTCGGCGTGCTGGATTACGCCCCCGGTTTCCTGCCCGAAGACAAGCCACGCTATCTGATGGGGGTGGGCAAACCCGACGACATCGTGGGCGCGGTGCAGCGCGGCATCGACATGATGGATTGCGTGCTGCCCTCCCGGTCGGGCCGCACGGGGCAGGCCTGGACGCATCGCGGACAGGTCAACATCAAGAACGCGCGCCACCAGGACGATCCGCGCCCGCTGGACGAAACCTGCAGCTGTCCGGCCTGCACCGGCTACAGCCGCGCCTATCTGCACCATGTCTTCCGGTCGGGCGAAATGATCAGCGGCATGCTGCTGACATGGCACAACCTGCATTATTATCAACAGCTGATGGCCGGTCTGCGTGACGCCATTGCGGCCGGCCGGCTGGATGCCTTCGTGGCCCGCTTCCACGCCGATCGCGCGCAGGGTGATATCGAACCGCTTTGATGCGTTTTTGCGCCGCGTCACCCTTGCGCGGCGCAAACGGGACGTTATGTTCGGATTGTTCTCAGGGCGGGGCGAAATTCCCCACCGGCGGTGACAGCCCGCGAGCGCCTCTTTTCGGAGGGGGTCAGCAGATCCGGTGAAATTCCGGGGCCGACGGTATAGTCCGGATGGAAGAGAACCGTGTCAGACCCTGTCCCGGGGTCCGTCATGGCTCGTGCTCTGGGACCTGACGCAAGCAACGTAAGGTTCCTGATAAGATGACCAACCAATCCCCCCGTATCGCCTTCATCAAGGCACGCTGGCACGCCGATGTCGTGGACCGCGCCCATGACGGTTTCGTCGATGCCGCCGAAGGCCTGATCCCCAACGCCCGCATCGACGCCTATGACGTTCCCGGCGCGTTCGAGATGCCGCTCTTGGCCAAGAAGCTGGCTCAGACCGGCAAATACGACGCCGTCGTCGCCGCGGCGCTGGTCGTCGATGGCGGCATCTATCGCCACGATTTCGTCGCGCAGGCCGTGGTGTCGGGCCTGATGCAGGCCGGCATGGAAACGGGCGTGCCCTGTTTCTCGGTCTCTCTGACGCCGCATAACTATCAGGAAACCGAACTGCACACGGCCTTCTTCACCGACCATTTCGTCAAGAAGGGCGCCGAGGCCGCCGAAGCCGTCCGCCAGGTCCTGGCGCTGGACGGTCAGCTGGCCGCCTTGGATCAGGCCTCGGCCGCCTGATCCAGCCTCAGGCGATGCCGGGACACCAGCATCGCCCGGGTCTGTTCCAATTCCGATGCGGTTCGGTCGGGGGACCATCCCAAGGCCGCGCCGCAAATCCCTGCAATGCAATCCAGATCGCGCGCCGACAGCTGGCCCGTGACGGCCAGCGCGGTCCGCCGCATCACCAGATCGGGCAGGTGGACCACCTGTTCATGGGTGATCAGCCAGATCAGTTCGGCATGGCTGTAATCGGCATCCCGCAGCATCTGAGGGTCGGACCCTTCGATCTGCAAGATCCCGGCCGCCGTCGTGCCGTATCGCGCCAGCAAGGTCGCGGCCCGCGCAGGGGATGTGCCACTGGCCCCCGCCGCATCGCGCGCCCACGCCGCCGCGTCGGCGGGATAATCCCGACCGCCCCCGATCGGCGCGTCTTGGGTGTCGCGCAGGCGTGTCCGTTCCAGACGCGACAGCACCGTGTCGGCAACCTCGGCGGCAAAGCCGCGAAAGGTCGTCCATTTGCCGCCCACCAGACAGATCACCGGCCAGCGGCGGTCGCCCGCGGGCTCCAGCACCGGGGCGGAATGATCGCGGCTGATCAGCCCCGGATTGTCGGCATCCGACGCGGGCAGCGGCCTGATGCCGGAATAGGCATAGACGATCTGCTCGCGATCAAAATCCAGCCCCGGCAGCAGTCCGCGCAGGGCCGACAGGAAATAGTCGATCTCGGGGTCTTCGCAGGCGACGGTGTCGGGGTCGTCGGCGCGGATGTCGGTCGACCCGACCAGCGCCCGCCCCAGATAGTCGAAGACCAGGCAGATGCGCCCGTCATCGGCTTCGAAATAGATCATGCGCCCGTTTAGCGCCCGCAGCAGCGCGGGATGATCCAGCAGGATATGCGACCCCTTGGTGCCGCCGATCATCGCGGTCGTCATCCCCAGCTGTTCGTTGACCCTGTCGATCCAGGGCCCCGCGGCGTTGACGACGATGCGCGGGCGCAGCGTCAGCGGCCCATCCGCAGTAGTCAGCGTGACCCCATCGCCGTCGCTGTCCGTCAGGGCGGCATGGTTCAGCGCGCGGGACAGCGGCTGCGCCTGTATTCCGTCGGCCAGCAATTCCCAGACCAGCCGTTCGGGCATGCTGACCGTGGCATCATAGTAATGACCGGCGGCCACGATGCGCGGCGTCAGCGGCGGGATTTCCCGCAGCGCGCGCGCCTTGGACCACATCTGGTGGCGCGGCATCACCCGGTGGCGGCGGCCATAGAAATCATACATCGCCAGCCCGACCTTCATCAGGGCGGCACCGCGATTGCGCGGCGCGGTGGTCGATCCCATCAGCGTGCGCAGGGCCGCGCCCACACCCTTGAACCAGGAAAAGATCGGGATGACGGTCGCAAGCGGCTTGACCAGATGCGGCGCGTTCTTCAGCAGCAGGTTGCGTTCCAGCGTCGATTGCGCGACCAAGCCCAGCTCGGCCGTTTCCAGGTACTTGATGCCGCCATGGATCAGCCGCGATGGCGCGGCCGATGTGCCGCCCCCGAAATCGCCCTTGTCGGCGATGACGCAGGTCAGGCCCTGTTCGCACAGGTCGCGGAACAGGCCCGCCCCGTTGATCCCGGCGCCCAGGATCAGCACGTCGATGTCTTGCGGTCGGGTCATCTTGGGCCTTGCAGCGCCTCGAGGCGCGGCCAGATCGGCCGCAGGGCGTCGTTCAATTCGGTGAAGACCGCATAGCGTTCAGCCATCTGCGCGCTGCGGTCGGGGTCGGGCGAAAAGCGGGTCGTGACCGCGTCCAGATCGCGCGGATCATGGCGGGGGGATGCAAACAGCCCCACGCCCGACCCGGCACAGAGGGCGGCACCCCAGGCGGCGGCCTCGTCGGTGGCGGTGACGGTGACGGGCATGGCCAGCACATCCGCAAACAGCTGGGCAAAGACCGGGCTGCGCGAAATGCCCCCGGTCAGCCGCGCCGCCTGCGGCTGGAAACCCTCGCGCAAGGCATCGACATGGTGGCGGTGATTGAAGGCGATGCCCTCGATCACGGCGCGCAGCATGTGGCCGCGATCCTGCCAGCCGCGCAAGCCGAAGAACGCGCCGCTGGCGGTCGGACCATGCGGCGATCCGAACAGGTAGGGGTGGAAGATGGCGGATGACGGCTGGGCCAGGGCGGCCTCGATCTCGGGGATGATATCGGCATGCAGCGCGCCGCCCCGGTCCTGCGCCTGCCGTCCTTCGACCGCGCAGAGCGTGTCGAGGAACCAGTCGTAATTCGCCGCCGATGCGGGCGAAATCGACATGGCGTTCCATTCCCCCATGCTGATGCCATTGCGGCAGAACCAGCGCGGATCGGACAGCGGCTGGGCCGTCACCGTTTCATTGATGGAATAGGTGCCCGCCACGATCGCGACGGTGCCCGCACCATAGCCGCCGGACCCAAGCGCCGAGGCCGTCACATCATGCAACCCGGCCACGACCGGCGTGCCCGCCGCCAGCCCCGTCAGCTGGGCGGCGGCCTTGGTCACATGCCCCACCACCTGATCGGGCAGGGCAATCTCGGGCAGGGGGATGGTCAGGCCGAAGATGGCGGGGATGTCGGGCGCAAAGCCTTGGGTCCGGACGTCGGTGCACGAGGTGCTGGCCTCGGTCAGGTCGGTGCCGATGCGGCCCGACAGGCAGAATGTCAGCCAGTCCTTGCAGGCCAGCACATGGCCGATGCGGGCAAAGCGTTCGGGTTCATGGTCGCGGATCCAGGCCAGGATGGCCGATGGCGCGGATGCATGCGGCATCTGCCCCGTGCGATCCAGCGCCCGCTGCGCGGTGCCGTCATCCTGCCAGCCCTGGGCGATGTCGCCCGCGCGGCTGTCCAGCGACAGGATGCCCGGCCCCAGCGGACGCGCATCGCCGTCCAGCAGATAGAGACCGTCGCCATGGGCCGTCGCGGCCACGGCGGCGATGTCGCCTGCGGGCCTGCCGCATCCGGCGACGGCTTCGGCAATGGCGGCGGCGGTCTGCGTCCACAGGTCGTCCATGTCGCGTTCGACATGGCGGGGCCGGGGCATGGATTGCGCCACCCGCCGGCGCGCCGTCGACAGGACGCGGCCCCCTTCGTCAAAGACCACCGCCTTGGTGACGGTCAGGCCGTTATCGATGCCAAGGATCAGCGCCATGGAAGGGAACTTTCGGAGTGGAAAGGGGCGCGCGGTCAGGCGCGCCCCGATGCGGTGTCACTGGTCCAGAACGAAGGGCGCGCTGTAGCTGTCGACATTGTCGGCGGTGATCAGCAGGCAATCGAACAGCTGCTTTTCGACATCGACGCCGGTTTCGCCGGTCTTGATGAAGTTGTCGGCCTGGCGCACGGCCTCTTCGGCGAAGATGGCGACGGGCTGCAGGACGGTATAGGCCATTTCACCCGCCTTGACGGCGTCGACCGCATCGGGCGATCCGTCGAAACCGCCCACGATGACGCCGTCCAGCTTGCCGGCCTCTTTCAGGGCGGCGATGGCGCCCAAGGCCATTTCGTCATTCCCCGAGATCACGCCGTTCATGTCCGGGTTCGCCTGCAGCAGCGACTGCATGCGCTGATAACCTTGGGTGCGGTCCCAGTTGGCGACTTCCTGGCCGACCTTCTCGAATTCGGGATACTGGCTCAGCACGGTCTCGAAGCCGTTGGACCGGGTCTGGGCGTTGTTGTCCGAAGGCGCGCCGAACAGTTCGACATAGGTGCCGCCATCCTCGCCCATCGCCTCGACCCAGGCCTGCGCGCCAAGGGCCGCGCCTTGGGCGTTGTTCGACACCAGCTGCGCCTTGGCCAGACCTTCCTGGTTGATTTCGGCATTGACCAGGAAGACGGGGATGCCCGCGTCGACGGCCTTCTGGACGGCACCGACCGAACCGTCGGCATTGGCCGGGTCCAGCACGATCGCCACCGACTTGTTGGTGATGGCGGTGTCGATCAGCGTGCTTTCGGTGTTGGTGTCGCCGCGATGGGCGGCCACGTTGGCGGTATAGCCCAGCTCCTCGGCGGTGGCCTTGGCGACCTCGCCCTCGGTGAACCAATAGGGGTTGGCCGGATCGTTCACGATCACGGTGATCAGCCCTTCGGCCCAGGCCGATCCGGCCATCAGCGGCACCGTGGCCACGGCGGCCATCAGCATGCGGCGTGTCATCTTCATCATCTCTACTCTCCCTGTAAAAAACACTGTTTGCCGTGAGTGGCGATCTTTCCGCCCGCATGTCTCCTCTGCGGGCGGGGAAGGGGGACGGGGGTCAGCCCTTGCGGGCGCCGCTGCCGTATTGAAGCGAGTTCATCAGGACGGCCAGCACGATGACCGCGCCGGTAAAGACCGTCTGCCAATAGGAACTGACGCCGATGATCACCAGGCCTGCCGACAGGAAGCCGATGACGAAGGCGCCCAGCATCGTGCCGCGCACATTGCCGCGCCCGCCGGTCAGGGCCGCGCCGCCGATGACGACCGCGGCGATGGCGGTCAGCTCATAGGTCGTGCCCGCCGTGGGACCGGCCGATGTCAGCTGCGATGCCAGGACCAGCCCCGCGACGGCCGCCAGCATGCCCGACACCATATAGACGGTGATCTTGACCCGCTTGACGGGGACGCCCGACAGTTCTGCGGCGCGTTCGTTGCCGCCCGATGCGTAAAGCCAGCGCCCGAAGGCCGACCGGCCCAGCATCAGCCCCGCCAGGATGGCGATGGTGCCCAGCACGATGACCGAGATGGGGATGCCCGCCAGCCGGTTGAAGCCCAGCCAGTTGAAGCCCGTGTTTCCCAGGGCTTCGGACCCGCGAAGGTTGTTGTAGGTCAGGCCGTTCGTCATCAAGAGCGCGACGCCGCGGGCGACATACATGACGCCAAGCGTGGCGACGAAGGGCGGGACCTTGAAGACGGCGATCAGCACGCCGTTGACCGCGCCCACGGCGGCGCCCACGCACAAGGTCAGCACCACCACCGCCCAGACCGGCGGATAGAGGATGACCCCCAGGCTGTCCAGTTCGACGCCTTGCATCATGGCGCCCGCCACGACCCCCGACAGCGCCAGGATCGACCCCACCGACAGGTCGATTCCGCCGTTCAGGATCACCAGCAGCATGCCGATGGACAGGATGCCATAGATGGCCACCTGGCTGGACATGATCAGGAAGTTTCCGACCGAGAAATAGTTGGGCGACATCAGCGAAAAGACCACGATGATGGCGATCAGCGCGAAGAAGGCGCGGCCCTCCAGCAGCAGGCGGCCGATATTCATCTGGCGGCCTTTCGCGGGGGTGGCGGTGGTGGTTGCGGACATGGTTTCCTCCCTCGCGCTCAGGCAGCCACGGACTCGCCCGAGGCGGCCATGATCTTTTCCTTCGAGACGCTGCTGTCGAATTCGGCCGTGATGCGGCCCTTGTGCATGACGATGATCCGATGCGCGATGGACAGGCATTCGCTGACCTCGGATGTCGAATAGATCACGGCCAGGCCGCTTTTCGCGCCCTCGGCCAGCAGGCGAAAGACCTCGGCCTTGGCGCCGATGTCGATGCCGCGCGAGGGTTCGTCCAGCATGATGACGCGCGGCCGGGTGGCCAGCATCTTGCCGATGACGACCTTCTGCTGGTTGCCGCCCGACAGCGACCCGATGCCGGCATTGCCGCCCGATGTCTTGACCGTCACCTGACGGATGCTGTCATCGACCAGCTTGCGTTCGTCGCGGCTGCTGGTGAACAGCCCGCGCGTGAACCGCGCGATGGATGCCAGGGACAGGTTCTGGCCCACGGTCATGGTCTGGACCAAGCCGTCGCGCTGGCGGTCCTCGGGGACCAGGGCCAGGCCGCGGGCGATGCGTTCCGCGATGGACAGATGAGAGATTTCCTGACCTTCCAGCACCACCTGGCCACCGGACGCCTTCAGCCGACCCGCCACCGTTTCCAGCAGCTCGGTCCGGCCCGCGCCCATCAGGCCATAGATGCAGACGATCTCTCCGGCGCGGATATCCAGTGACAGCTGGTCCACCAGGTCAAAGCCCGCGGGGTCGGGGACCGACAGGTCGCGGATCGACAGGGCGACCTCGCCCTTGTCGCTGTCGGGCGGGCTGCCCAGGTCGTAATTCTCGCCGACCATGTTGCGCACGATCCATTCCAGGTCGATTTCGGCGCGGGGGGCATAGGCGGTCATGGTGCCGTCGCGCAGCACGACCGCATGATCGGTGATGGTCAGCGCCTCTTCCAGGTGGTGCGAGATATAGACGATGCTGACGCCCTTGGCGGTCAGGTCGCGGATGACCTTGAACAGCACCTCGACCTCGGTGGCCGACAGCGCGCTGGTCGGTTCGTCCATGATCAGGATGCGGCTGTCCACCGACAGGGCGCGGGCGATTTCCACGATCTGCTGCTGGCCAAGGCGCAGTTCCTCGACCGGCGTGGAGGGGTCGATCTCCTCCTCCAGCTCGGCCATCAGGGCGCGGACCTGGCGATCTTCTTCGGCGAAATTGACGCCGGTCGGGCCCTTGATCTCGCGGCCCATGAAGATGTTGTCGCGCACCGACAGGTTGGGGGCCAGCGACAATTCCTGGTGGATGATGGAAATGCCGCGGTCGCGCGCATCGTTGGCATTGGCAAAGCTGACCGGCTGGCCGTCCAGCACGATCTCCCCGGATGTGGGCTGGATGACGCCCGACAGGATCTTCATCAGCGTCGATTTCCCGGCGCCGTTTTCCCCGAACAGCGTCGTCACCTGACCCCGGCTGATGTCGAAGTTCACGCCCTTCAGGGCATGGACCTGGCCATAGGACTTGGCGACGTTGCGGGCGGCCAGAACCGTTTCCTCGGTCATTGGACCTCCAGCGCGACGGGGGTGATCAGCCAGTTGGCGGGGTTGATCAGGCGGAAGGCACCGGTGACGGTGACGGTCTTGCCGGTCAGGTTCGCGGTGTCGACGGGTTCCAGCACCTGGGCTGCCATGGCACGGTTGATGCCCGCGCCCGCGTCCTGATATTCGATCTGGTTCTTGAAGCCGCCGAAGGCGATGTCGCCCGGTGCGTCGCGCAGATCGGTGCCGTTGATGGCTGGGCCGGTCTGGACGCGGACCTTCTGGTCTTCGGATAGGCCTTCGACGCTTAGGGGATAGACGCCTGCGCGCGGTTCGCCCGCCACGCCGGTGACGGTGACCATCATGATCGCGCCGGTGGATGCGGGGGTGCCGTATTCGGCGATGGCCGCATCCTTGTCGGCGGCGATGGCCTGGGCCAGCGTCACCGCATCGACCGCGCGTTGCTGGACGACGGACTGGATGCGCGGGAATTCTGTGGTGCCATAGGTATCGGCGGAAAAGGCCTGCTGGCGGGCGTCGGCCTCGAACCCGACCTGCACGACGGTCGTGTCCAGCGCGATGGCCGCCAGAACGGCGACGCCAAGCGCCAGCGACAGGTAAAGGCCGCGGCGCGGGGCGGCGGGCGCCTTGGGTGCGGTGGATGTGCTGGTCATGTCATGGCCCCGGTCTGATCAAGAAAGCGGCCGCGGAACGCTGTGCGGCCCTGGCGGGGGCGTGGACGGATCTGTGGCGATGAATGCATGCGACCGGCCTCCCCTCCGGTGGTTTGCTGTTGCGGGGTCAGGGTGACCCGGCGATTCCATCCTGTCACCGTGGCTTTTGGCACAGGATGACTGGGACCTTATATGAAAAAAATTACGCTGTCCGTAAAAAAATACGTTTCGTGAAAGATGGCATTCCTATAAGACTGGGGCAAGCCGCGCCGACAGGTCCGAACCCGTCCCCGCGGAGGGAGAGTGATTATGACCACCATCAGCAGCATCGCCGGGTCCCATGTCCGGGCCTGACATCCTTGTCGGAATCGACGCGGGAACCTCGGTCATCAAGGCCGTGGCCTTCGACTTGGCGGGGCGCCAGCTTGGCGCGTCGTCGGTTCCCAACACCTATCTGACGGGGCAGGGCGGGTCCGCGACGCAGGCGATGGGGCGCACATGGGATGATTGCGCGACCGCCCTGCGCGGCCTGGGCGACCGCATTCCCGACCTGGCGCGCCGCACGGCCGCGCTGTCGGTGACGGCGCAGGGGGATGGCACCTGGCTGGTCGGGCAGGACGGCCCGGTGGGGGATGCGTGGCTGTGGCTGGATGCCCGCGCCGCGCCCACCGTCGACCGCCTTGCCGCCGGCCCGATGAACCGCCGACGGTTCAAGGCGACGGGCACCGGCCTGAACACCTGCCAGCAGGGCGCACAGATGGCGCATATGGATGCCCACGCACCCGACCTGCTGGACCGCGCCCAGGTCGCGCTGCATTGCAAGGACTGGCTTTACCTGAACCTGACCGGCATCCGCGCCACCGACCCGTCCGAGGCCAGCTTCACCTTCGGCAATTTCCGTACCCGCGCCTATGACGATGACGTCATCGCGGCGCTGGGGCTGGAACGCCGCCGCCATTTGCTGCCGCCGATCATCGACGGCACGCAGGTCACCCACCCGCTGACGGCCGAGGCCGCGCGCCGCACCGGCCTGCTGGCAGGGACGCCGGTGTCGCTGGGCTATGTGGACATGGTGATGACGGCGCTGGGCGCCGGCGTGCGGGGCGGGGCGGGCGATGTGGCCTGTTCGACGGTCGGCTCGACCGGGGTGCATCTGCGCGCGGTCGATGCGGGGCAGGTGGTCCTGAACGATCAGGGCACCGGCTATGTCATCTGCCTGCCGATCCCGGGTGTCGTCACGCAGGTCCAGACCAACATGGCCGCGACGCTGAACCTGGACTGGGTGCTGTCCGTCGCGGCGGGGATCATGTCGGACCTGGGGCAATCGGTCAGCCACCGCGACCTGGTCGCCCATCTGGAGGGCTGGCTGGCGCGGTCGCAGCCGGGACAGATCCTGTACCACCCCTATATTTCCGATGCCGGGGAACGCGGGCCCTTCGTCAGCGCCGATGCGCGGGCGGGCTTCGTCGGGCTGTCGGCAGGGCATCGGTATCCGGACCTGGTGCGGGCCGTGGCCGAAGGGCTGGGGATGGCCATGCGCGACTGCTATGCGGCGATGGGGCCGTTGCCGTCCGAACTGCGGCTGACGGGCGGAGCCTCGCGCTCGGCCAGCCTGCGCGCGATCCTCTCGGCCTCTCTGAACGCCCCGGTGCGCGTGTCCCAACGCGACGAGGCGGGCGCCGCCGGGGCCGCGATGATGGCCGCCGTCGCCATCGGCGCCTATCCCGACATGGATGCCTGCATCGCCGAATGGGTCACGCCGCTGCTCGATGCGCCCGAGGCCCCCGATCCGGCCCTGGCGCAAACCTATGACCGGCTGTTCCCGGCCTTTGCCGCCGCCCGTGCGGCGCTGCCGCCGACATGGACCGCCCTTGCCGCCAACCGCGCGGCCCAGACAGGAGTTTCCGATGACCAGCACCAGTGACATGATCGATCTTTTTGTGATCGGCGGCGGCATCAACGGGGCCGGCGTCGCGCGCGATGCCGCGGGCCGCGGCCTGTCTGTGGTCCTGTGCGAAAAGGACGACCTGGCGCAGGGAACGTCGTCACGGTCGGGCAAGCTGGTCCATGGCGGGCTGCGCTATCTGGAATATTACGAATTCCGCCTGGTCCGCGAGGCCCTGATCGAGCGCGAGGTCCTGCTGGCCGCCGCCCCGCACATCATCTGGCCGATGCGCTTCGTGCTGCCCCACAGCCCCGATGACCGCCCCGCCTGGCTGGTCCGGCTGGGGCTGTTCCTGTACGACAATCTGGGCGGGCGCAGGAAATTGCCCGGCACCCGCACGCTGGATCTGCGCCGCGCACCCGAAGGCGCACCCTTGCTGGACAGTTATCACAAGGGTTTCGAATACAGCGACTGCTGGGTCGATGACGCGCGTCTGGTGGTGCTGAACGCGGTGGGTGCCGCCGAAAAGGGCGCGACTGTGCTGACCCGCACCGCCGTCACCCAGGTCCGCCGCGAGGATGGCGCATGGACCGTCACCACCACCGATGCCGCCAGCGGCGAAACCCGCAGCTTCCGCGCCCGCTGCCTGGTCAATTGCGCGGGCCCCTGGGTCAGCGATTTCATCACCCGTGTCGCGGGGTCGAATTCGGCCCGCAACGTGCGGCTGGTCAAGGGCAGCCATATCATCGTGCCGAAATGGTGGGCGGGCAGCCATGCCTATCTGGTCCAGAACCACGACAAGCGGGTGATCTTCATCAACCCATACGAAGGCGACAAGGCGCTGATCGGCACGACCGACATCGCCTATGACGGTCGCGCCGAGGACGTGACCGCCGACGCGTCCGAGATCGACTATCTGCTGGCCGCCGTGAACCGGTACTTCAAGGAAAAGCTGCGCCCCGATGACGTGCTGCACAGCTTTTCGGGCGTGCGGCCGCTGTTCGACGATGGGCAGGGCAACCCGTCCGCCGTCACCCGCGATTACGTGTTCGACCTGGACCAGACGGGCGGCGCGCCGATCCTGAACGTGTTCGGCGGCAAGATCACCACCTTCCGCGAACTGGCCGAACGCGGCATGCACAAGCTGCGCGACATCTTTCCCGACATGGGCGGCGACTGGACCGAAACCGCGCCCCTGCCCGGCGGGGACATGGCCAATGCCGATTACGAAAGCTATGCCAACCTGCTGCGCGAACTGAACCCGTGGATGCCGCGCGTCCTGGTCCACCACTATGGCCGCCTTTACGGCACGCGCACCCGCGATGTCGTGGCGGGGGCGACCAGCCTGGCCGATCTGGGCACCCATTTCGGCGGGAATCTGTACGAAGCCGAGGCGCGATACCTGGTCGCCCATGAATGGGCGCAAACGCCCGAAGACATCCTGACCCGCCGCACCAAGCATTACCTGCACCTGACGCCCGACCAGCAGGCGGCGTTCAAGGACTGGTTCGCGGCATCCGATCTGGCCCGGAAGGGGGACTGACGCCATGGCGCTGACGCTGTCGCTGAACACCAATCCGCTGGTCAACCGCTTTGCCGAAGCCGATGACCTGATCGACACCGTGGCGCGCGACCTGCGCATCCGCGATCTGCAACTAACGCATGAATTCATCAACCCATCCTGGCCCGCGCCGCTGATCCGCCGCCTGACCCGGCAGATGCGGGCCGCGCTGGACCGGACCGGGGTGCGGGTGACCAGCGGCATGACCGGCCCTTACGGGCGGCTGAACCATTTCGGCCATCCCGATGCCGATGTGCGGCGATATTACGTCGATTGGTTCAAGACCTTTGCCGACATCACCGCCGATCTGGGCGGCACCAGCATGGGCACGCAATTCGCCATCATGACCTATCGCGATTTCGACGATGCCGCGCGGCGCGAGGATCTGATCCGCATCGCGCTGGATTGCTGGGCCGAGGTTGCCGAACATGCCAGGGCGGCAGGCCTGGACTATCTGTTCTGGGAACCCATGAGCGTGGGCCGCGAATTCGGCGACACCATCGCCAGCGCCATGGCCCTGCAGGACCGCATCACCGATCGCGGCATGGCGATCCCGATGTGGATGATGGCCGATATCGATCATGGCGATGTCACCAGCGACAATCCCGACGATTTCGACCCCTATGCCTGGGCGCGCGCCGTGCCGCGGGTCAGCCCCATCATCCATATCAAGCAGTCGCTGATGGACAAGGGCGGCCACCGGCCCTTCACCGCCGAATTCAACGCCCGGGGCCGCATCCAGCCTGCGGCCCTGCTGCGCGCCTTCGACCAGGGCGGCGCGGTCGACAACGAGATCTGCCTGGAGCTGAGCTTCAAGGAACGCGACCCCAATGACCGGCAGGTGATCGCCCAGATCGCCGAAAGCGTCGCATTCTGGGCGCCGCATATCGACACCGGCGCCGATAAGCTGAATATCTGAGAGCCTTTTCACCACAGGACCCGTCGATGCCCCAGCCCTTCGCCTTTGCCACCGCCACGGAAATCCTGTTCGGACGGGGGCAGGCGGCCCATGCGGCAGGTCGCGCGGCGGCACTGGGTCGGGATGTCCTGCTGGTCCATGGACGCGATGCGGCGCGCAGCGCCTGGCTGGCCGATGCCCTTTGCGCGAAGGGATGCCGCGTCACGGGTTTCGCCGTGGGCCGCGAACCCGACATGGCGCTGGTCCAGGCCGGGGTCGATGCGGCCCGGACCGCGCAGGTGATGATCGCCATCGGCGGCGGCGCGGTCATCGATGCGGGCAAGGCCATCGCGGCGCTGGTGCCTGCCACCCGTCCCATGCTGGATCACCTGGAGGTCGTGGGCCGGGGCCTACCTCTGGACCGCCCGCCCTTGCCCTTCATCGCCATGCCCACCACCGCCGGCACCGGGGCCGAGGTGACGCGCAACGCCGTCATCGGTGTGCCCGAACACGCCCGCAAGGTCAGCCTGCGCGACCCCATGATGCTGCCCCGCCTGGCCATCGTCGATCCGGCGCTGACGGATGGATGCCCGCGCGCGGTGACGCTGGCATCCGGGCTGGACGCCATCACGCAGGTGATCGAGCCCTTTGTCTGCACCCGCGCCAATCCGCTGACCGATGCGCTCTGCCGCGACGCCATCCCGCGCGGTCTGGCGGCCCTGATGCGTTTGATGCAGGCCGAAGACCCCGCCGCCCGCGATGACATGGCATGGGTCAGCCTGTCGGGCGGGCTGGCGCTGGCGAATGCGGGCCTGGGCGCGGTTCACGGGCTGGCGGGACCGCTTGGCGGGCTGACGGGCGCGACGCATGGCGCGATCTGCGGGGCGCTGCTGCCGCATGTGCTGCGGGCCAATCGCCGTGCGGTCCGGGACGATGGACTGGCCGCCCGTCTGGATCAGGTGGGGGCGTGGATCGGCGCGGCCTTTGGCGAAGCGGATGCCGATGTCGATCGCGCCGCAGACCTGCTGGCGGATTGGGCGCGCGATGCCGGGCTGCCCGGTTTGACGGCGCAGGGCGTGGGTGCCGATGCCATGGCGCAGGCGGCGACGGCGGCCGCCAGTTCGTCGTCGATGAAGGCGAACCCGGCGATGCTGGATGCGGACGCCTTGGGCGCGATCATGCGGGCGGCGGGCTGATGGCGCGGCGCGACCCCTCGGACCCCGATCAGAGCCTGGCGATCCGCGCGGCCTGGCTGCATTACGCGGGCGGGCTGACGCAGGCGGCGGTGGCCAAGCGGCTTGGCGTGCCGGGCGTCAAGGCGCATCGCCTGATCGCGCGCGCGGTGGCCGACGGCGTGGTCAAGGTCAGCATCGATGGCGAGATCGTCGAATGCGTCCAGCTGGAGGACCAGCTTTGCTCCCGCTTTGGCCTGGCCCATTGCGAGGTGGCCCCCGATCTGGGCGAGGAGGGGATCCCCTTTCGCGCCCTGGGTCTTGCCGGTGCCGCGTTCCTGCGGCGCGAGATCGAACGCGGCGACCATCCCGTCATCGGGCTGGGCCATGGCCGGACCCTCTCGGCGGCCGTCGCCCAACTGCCGCGGTTCGAGGCGAAGGGCGTCGATTTCGTGTCATTGCTGGGTGGCTTGACCCGCAACTATGCCGCCAACCCGCATGACGTGATGCACAGCCTGGCCGAAAAGACCGGCTCCAGCGCCTATGTGCTGCCGGTGCCGTTCTTTGCCAATTCCGAAAGCGACCGCGCGATCCTGCTGGCCCAGCCCGGCGTGCGCGAGATCTTCGACCTGTCCAGCCGCGCGACGCTGAAGCTGGTGGGGATGGGCACGGTTACCGCGGGCGCGCAGCTTGTCGCATCGGGCATGATCGAGCCGCATGAGATCGCCGAGATCCATGCGGGCGGCGCCATCGGCGAGATGATGGGACATTTCTTCGACGAAAGCGGCAGCGTGCTGGAAACGACGCTGAGCGCGCGCACCCTGTCGGTCGATCTGTCGGGCACCGGCAATGACGGCATCGTCGTCATCGCGGGGGGGGCGGAAAAGGTGCGGGCCATCCGCGCCGTCCTGAACAGCGGCCGCCTGACCGGGCTGATCACGGACGAGGCGACGGCCCGCCATCTGGTGGAGTGAAGCGCGCCCGGCCGGGACCGGACGCGCCGAAAATCAGGACTGATCCAGCGTCGGATAGTCGGTGTAACCCTTGGCGCTGCCACCATAGAAGGTGTCGGGATCGGGTTCGTTATAGGGACCGTCCTGCGCGATGCGGGCGGGCAGGTCCGGGTTGGCGATGAAGTCGCGGCCAAAGGTGATGGCGTCGGCCTTGCCGTTCTTGACCCATTCCTCGGCCTCGGCGGCGCTGAATTCGCCATTGGCGATGAAGACCCCGCCAAAGGCCGCCTTCATCTTGGTCATCAGGTCGGCGGCCTGATCCTTGCCCTTGCCGTCGCCGGTATGGTTGTTCGGGCGGATGACGTGCAGATAGGCCAGACCCTTGCCCGACAGCGCCTCGGCGGCGGCGGTGTAGAGCGTTTCGGGATCGTCGTCATGGCTGCCGCCGGGGCCGCCCTGGGGCGACAGGCGGACGCCGACCTGGCCCGGACCCCAGGCTTCGGCGGCGGCATCGACGGCCTCGACCAGCAGGCGGATGCGGTTTTCGACCGAGCCGCCATAGGCGTCGGTGCGCTTGTTCACCGACGACCGCAGGAACTGGTCGATCAGGTATCCGTTCGCGCCATGGACCTCGACCCCGTCAAAGCCCGCGCGACGGGCGCATTCCGAGGCGTGGCGGTAATCGTTCAGCAGGCGCGGGATCTCATCCGTTTCCAGCGCGCGGGCCTGGGGGTGGGGCACGGTCGGGCCGTCGGGCAGCAGGTCGCCCACGAAAGCCTCGCCCTTGGGGGTCCATTCGCTGGCCGAGACGGGCGCCGCGCCGTCATGGAAGACGTTGTGGCTGATGGCACCCACATGCCACAGCTGGCAGACGATCTTGCCGCCCTTGGCATGGACCGCGTCGGTGACCTTCTTCCAGCTTTCGACCTGCGCCTCGGAATAGATGCCGGGGGTCCAGGCATAGCCCTGGCCTTCGGTGCTGATCTGCGTGGCTTCGCTGACGATCAGCCCGGCACCGGCGCGCTGGCTGTAATAGGTGGCGTGCAGGTCGGTCTGTGCCAATTCGTCCGGCGTCGACCGCGACCGGGTCAGCGGGGCCATCAGAATGCGGTTCGCGGCGTTGATGTCGCCGATGGCCAGCGGTTCGAAAAGAGGGTCGTGAGCGGGCATGTGTCATCCTTCGATATCGATTGGATTGTCGGCTTCGTAACGACAGCCGTGGTCGAAGGTTCCAGCCCGAAGAACGGGCAGATGCCCGCCCATGCGGCTTTTGTAACATTTTTAAATCACAAAATAACATTTTGGGTCATTGATAGTCCCAATCTTGATGTTATGAAGCATCCGACGGCTTCCGGAGGATTCGGCTTTTGAAACGCGACGAACGCAGACAGGCGATCATGGATCTGCTGGTGGAAACGCGCGCCGTGGACCTGGATGACCTGGCCGAACGCTTTGCCGTGTCCAAGATGACGATCCATCGCGACCTGGATGATCTGGATCAGGCGGGGCTGCTGCGGAAGGTGCGCGGCGGGGCGACCATCGACGCGGGCACCCAGTTCGAAAGCGATTTCCGCATCCGCGAGACCCAGGACGCCGAGGCCAAGGCCCGCATGTCCCGTGCCGCGCTGGAGCTGGTGGAACCGGGCATGACCGTGATGGTCAATGACGGTTCGATGGCGGCGCTGCTGGGTGGCAGCCTGGTGGAGAAGGGGCCGCTGACGGTCATCACCAACAATGCCGCCGTGATCGACCGCCTGAAGGGGGCGCCGCGGATCACGCTGATCGCGCTTGGCGGCGTCTTCAGCCCCAAGTTCAACGGCTTCTTCGGCATGGTGACCGAGGATTCGCTGTCGCGGCTGCGCGCCGATATCGCCTTCATCTCGGCCCCCGCGGTGCTGGGACTGCAGGCGTTCCACATGGACGACAACGCCGTGCGGACCAAGCGGGCGATGATGGCGGTTGCGGACCGCCGGGTCCTGCTGGTCAACCATCAGCGGTTTGGCCGGTCTGCGCTGCAATCGCTGGCCCGCCTGACCGATTTCGACACGATCATCACCGATGCCATGCCCGCATCCGATGCCCTGGTGCATCTGGACCGCGCGGGCATCGGCCTGACCATTGCCAAGGACTGAGGACATGACGGATTTCTGGATCGGCACCAGCTGGAAGATGAACAAGACCCTGGCCGAGGCGCGCGAATTCGCCACCGCCCTTGCCGCGGCGGACGCGGACCGCGACCCGCGCATCCAGCGCTTTGTGATCCCGCCCTTCACCGCCTGCCGCGAGGTCGCGCAGATCCTGTCGGAAACCAGCGTCAAGGTTGGCGCCCAGAACATGCACTGGGCCGACCAGGGCGCCTGGACCGGAGAGATCAGCGCCCCCATGCTGACCGATTGCGGGCTGGACATCGTCGAGCTGGGCCACAGCGAACGGCGCGAACATTTCGGCGAAACGGACCGGACCGTCGGCCTGAAGGTCGAGGCGGCCGTCCGTCACGGGCTGATCCCGCTGATCTGCATCGGCGAGACGCTCGAGGAACGCCAGGCGGGCCGCGCGACCGAGGTGCTGTCGGCGCAGGTGCGCGGCGCCCTGGGGCGGCTGTCGGACGACCAGAAGTCCGCGACGATCCTGCTGGCCTATGAGCCGGTCTGGGCGATCGGGGAAAACGGGATTCCCGCCACCTCGGATTACGCCGATGCCCGCCAGGCCGAAATCATCGCCACCGCGCAGGATGTGCTGGGGCGACGGGTGCCTTGTCTCTATGGCGGCTCGGTCAATCCCGACAATTGCCAGGAACTGATCGCCTGCCCGCATATCGACGGGCTGTTCATCGGCCGGTCGGCCTGGGCGGTCGAAGGTTACCTGGATATTCTGGCGCGCTGCGCCGCAACCGTTTGAGAAAAGGGGAAACAGGATGAAACTGGCAATTGCAGGCGACAGCGCGGGCGAGGGACTGGCCCTGATCCTGGCCGAACATCTGAAGGACAAGCACGAGGTGTCCCAGGTCAGCCGCACCGATGCGGGGGCGGACGCCTTTTATGCGGACCTGTCGGACCGCGTGGCGTCGGGCGTGCTGGACGGCACCTATGACCGCGCCATTCTGGTCTGCGGCACGGGGATCGGGGTCTGCATCTCGGCCAACAAGGTGCCGGGCATTCGCGCGGCCCTGACCCATGACACCTATTCCGCCGAACGCGCTGCTCTGTCCAACAACGCGCAGATCATCACCATGGGCGCCCGCGTCATCGGGCCCGAACTGGCCAAGGCCATCGCCGATGCCTGGCTGGCCGAAACCATGAATTTCGACGCCGAGGGGCGTTCGGCCGGCAATGTGAACGCCATCGACGCGGTCGATGCCAAGTACAACAAGGGCTGATCATGCTGCATCTTCCCAATGACAGCGCGCCGACCGGCCCCCTGTTGTCCGACATGCTGTCGGGCACGGGGGCCGAAGGCGTGGTGCTGGCCATCGCCCAGGCCCTGCCGCCCCTGGCGCAGCGGCTGGCGGCGGGGCGTCTGCATGGCGACCCCGATGCGATCGTCGGCACGAATGACAGCGGCGACAAGCAGAAGGCGCTGGACGTCGCGGCCCATGACCACATGATCGCGGCCCTGCGCGCCGCAGGCATCCGTCAGGTCCTGTCCGAGGAAGCCGAGCAGATCGTCGCCCTGAACCCCGACGGCGCCTTCGACGTCGCCATCGACCCCATCGACGGGTCGGGCAGCATCGGCATCGGCGCGCCCCTTGGCCTGCTGTTCACCGTGTTGCCTGCAGCCCCCGAGGGCTTTTTGCGCCGCGGCCGCGACATCGTGGCGGCGGGCTATGCGTCCTTCGGGCATTCGGTCGATTTCGGCTGGTCGGTGGGGCAGGGCGTCCATGTCGCCACCTTCGATGCCGAAGTGGACGCCTTCCGCATCGCGCGCCAGAACCTGCGCCTGCCCGCCAAGGCCAAGACCTTTGCCTGGAATGCCTCGAACGAACGCCACTGGTCGGCGCCGCTGCAGAAATGGATCGCCGACCTGCGTTTGGGCCGCGACGGCCCGCAGGGGCGCGACGTCAACATGCGTTGGCTGGCGGCGGCGGTGGGCGACATGCACCGCATCCTGATGCAGGGCGGCGTCTTCCTGTATCCCGCCGATGCACGCCCCGGATATGAAAACGGCCGCCTGCGGCTGATCTATGAATGCGTGCCCATGGCCTATCTGGCCGAACAGGCGGGCGGGCGCGCCACCAATGGCGAAACCGACATCCTGGACCTGGTGCCCGACGAATTGCACCAGATGTCCGCCATCTTCTTCGGGACCGGTTCCGAGATCGACCTGATCCATTCCTATCTGTCAGCCAACAAGGACTAAGCCCACATGGCGATGATCACCCTGCGTCAGCTTCTGGACCACGCAGCCGAGAATGGCTATGCCGTGCCGGCCTTCAACATCAACAACATGGAACAGGGCCTGTCGGTCATGCAGGCGGCGCAGGCGACCCGGTCGCCCGTGATCCTGCAGGCCAGCCGCGGCGCGCGCGCCTATGCCAACGACCTGGTGCTGGCCGGCCTGATCGGCGGCCTGTCGCGCGCCTTCCCCGACATTCCGATCTGCATGCATCTGGACCACGGCAACGGGCTGGAAACCTGCGCGACCGCGATCCAGAACGGTTTCACCAGCGTCATGATGGACGGGTCGCTGAAGGCGGATGGCACGACGCCCGCCGATTACGCCTATAACGCCGACATCACCCGCCGCGTGACCCAGATGGCCCATGCCTGCGGCGTGTCCGTCGAGGGCGAACTGGGCGTCCTGGGCAGCCTGGAGACCGGCATGGGCGACCAGGAGGACGGCCACGGCGCCACCGAAAAGCTGTCCCACGACCAGCTGCTGACCGACCCCGACGAGGCCGTGCGCTTTGTCCAGGATACCGGCGTCGACGCGCTGGCCATCGCCATGGGCACCAGCCACGGCGCCTACAAGTTCACGAGAAAGCCCGATGGCGACATCCTGGCCATGAACGTGATCGAGGAGATCCACCGCCGCCTGCCCAACACCCATCTGGTGATGCACGGGTCGTCCTCGGTCCCCGAGGACCTGCAGGAGATCATCAACAGCTATGGCGGCGATATCCGCCCGACCTGGGGCGTGCCCGTCGAGGAGATCCAGCGCGGCATCAAGCATGGCGTGCGCAAGGTCAACATCGACACCGACAACCGCCTGGCGATGACCGCCGCGATCCGCAAGACCTTTGCCGAAGACCCGGCCGAGTTCGATCCGCGCAAATACCTCAAGCCCGCGATGGCGATGATGGCGCAGGTCTGCAAGGACCGCTTCGAGGCCTTCGGCACCGCCGGCAATGCCGACAAGCTGCAGCCGCTGCCGCTGGCGGCGATGGCCGCGCGTTACTGATCTGTGACGCCTTGATGACGGGTGCGGGGAATTGGTCCCCGCACCCGTTTCCATGTCTTGCCCCGGCCTATCAATTCCAATATGCATGAAATATGGATTTGACAGGAAAGGTTCCGACATGACCCGCATCGCCCTGAACGGACTTGGCCGCATCGGCAAGCTGGTGCTGCGCGACCTGATGGCATCGGGGGCTGGGGGCGACCTGGTCCTGCTGAACGATGCGCAGGGCACGCCCGAACAGCATGCGACATGGCTGGAATTCGACAGCGTCCATGGCCGCTGGCGGGCCGACATCACCCATGCCGCCGACAGCCTGACCATCGATCGCCGGCAGATGGCCCTGACCCGCGCAGCCCGGATCGAGGATCTGCCGCTGGCGGCGATGGGCATCGATGTGGTCATCGACTGCACGGGGGTCTTCAAGACCGCCGCCGCGCTGCAGCCCTATTTCGATGCGGGGGTCAGGCGGGTGGTCGTATCCGCACCCGTCAAGGATGGCGGCGCGCTGAACCTGGTCTATGGCATCAATCACGGCGATTACGATCCCGCGCAGCACCGGCTGGTGACGGCGGCCAGCTGCACGACCAACTGCCTGGCCCCGGTGGTCAAGGTCATCCACGAAGCCCTGGGCGTCCGTCACGGGGCCATCACCACCATCCATGACGTGACGAACACCCAGACCATCGTCGATCGCCCCGCCAAGGATGCCCGCCGCGCCCGGTCGGCGCTGGCGAACCTGATCCCCACCACGACCGGTTCGGCCACGGCCATCACGCTGATCTATCCCGAACTGGCCGGTCGCCTGAACGGCCACGCCGTGCGGGTGCCGCTGCTGAACGCCTCGCTGACCGATTGCGTCTTCGAGGTCGAGCGCCCCACCACCGCCGCCGAGGTCAACGCCCTCTTCGCCGCCGCCGCCCGCGGCCCCCTCAAGGGCATCCTGGGATACGAGGAACGGCCGCTGGTGTCGTCGGACTACCTGAACGATCCGCGTTCGGCGATCATAGACGCGGGCTCGACGATGGTCGTCGACGGGACGCAGGTCAAGATCTATGCCTGGTACGACAACGAATGGGGCTATGCCTGCCGCCTGGCCGATATCGTGCGCATGGTGTCGGTGTCATGAACGCGATGCGCGCCTATATGGCGGTGACGGCGGCCTATTGGGCCTTCATGCTGTCGGATGGGGCCTTGCGGATGCTGGTCCTGTTGCATTTCAACGGGCTTGGCTTTTCACCGGTGCAGCTGGCCTATCTGTTCCTCCTCTATGAGGTGGCGGGCATCGTGACCAATATGGCGGCGGGCTGGATCGCGGCCCGGTTCGGGCTGGCCAGCACGCTCTATGCGGGGCTGGGGGTGCAGATCGCGGCCCTTGCGGCGCTGGCGCAGCTGGACCCGGCCTGGAGCGTGGGATCTTCGGTCGTCTTCGTCATGGCGGTGCAGGGGGCCAGCGGCGTCGCCAAGGATCTGGCCAAGATGTCGTCGAAATCGGCGGTGAAGGTGCTGGCGCCCGAAGGCGACGGGACGCTGTTCCGGTGGGTCGCCGCGCTGACCGGCTCCAAGAACGCGGTCAAGGGGCTGGGCTTCTTTCTGGGGGCGGCGATGCTGGGGCTGGCGGGGTTCCAGGCCGCCGTCTGGCTGATGGCGGCGGTGCTGGCGGCGATCCTGCTGGCCATCATCCTGTTCCTGCCCGCGGGTCTGCCCAAGGGGCGCAAGGACAGCAAGCTGGCCGCCATCTGGTCGCGCGATCCCCAGATCAACCGGCTGTCGCTGGCGCGGATGTTCCTGTTCGGGGCACGCGATGTCTGGTTCGTGGTGGGCATCCCCATCTACTTCCAGTCGGTGCTGTCGGATGGCACGCCGGACGGCCGCCGTGCGGCATTCTTCCTGATCGGCGCCTTCATGGCGGCCTGGATCATCGGCTATGGCGCGGTCCAGGCGGCGGCTCCGCGCCTGCTGGCTGCGCGGGGCAGGCCGCTGGAGGCGATCACCGACAAGGCCATCACCTGGGCCGGCCGGCTTGTGCCGATCCCCTTTCTGCTGGCCGGGCTGGTGCTGTTGTCGGATGGGCCCGCGGCCTGGCTGACGGCATCGCTTGTCGCGGGGCTGCTGCTGTTCGGGGTGGTCTTCGCGCTGAATTCGGCCGTGCATTCCTATCTGATTCTGGCCTTTTCCAAGGCCGAGCGTGTGACCATGGATGTCGGTTTCTATTACATGGCGAATGCGGCGGGGCGGTTGCTGGGAACGTTGCTGTCGGGACTCAGTTATCAGATCGGGGGGCTGGCCCTGTGCCTGGCGACGGCGGGGCTGATGGCGCTGGCATCCTGGCTGTGCGCGGGGCGCCTGCGCCGACCCCTGTGACGCAGTCGAGGGTCCGGCGGTTGCGCCGACCTGTCCGGGGTGCGGTGCCGGATCGGAAATAATTATTTGCGACAGGGGGGTAGACAATCGGTCTAGCGACATTACCTGTCCTGCCATGACAGACGCACGCACCCATATCTTGGACACCGGACGCCGCCTTGTGGCGCAGCGGGGCTATACCGCCGTCGGTCTTGGCCAGCTGCTGGCCGAGGCGCAGGTGCCCAAGGGATCGTTCTATCACTACTTCACCTCGAAGGAGGGATATGGCTGCGCGCTGCTGGACCGATATGTCCGGACCTATGAATGCGACCTTGCGGCGACGTTGGACAACGACGCCTTGGCCGGACGCGACAAGGTGCTGGCCTATTTCGCGGATTGGCAGGCCCGCCAAGGCGGCAGCGACGCCGAGAGCAAATGCCTCATCGTCAAGCTGGCCGCCGAAATCAGCGACCTGTCACCCGACATGCGCACCATCCTGCAGGACGGCGTCACCGCCATCATCGGCAAGCTGTCGCGGGCGCTGGACGTCGCGGGCAGGGACGGTTCGATGCGGGCGCTGGACGATCCGGATGCCATGGCCACGTCACTGTACCAGCTGTGGCTGGGGGCCAGCCTGATGGCGCATCTGTCCCATGACGGGGCGCCTTTGGGCGACGCCATGACCCGGACCCGTGCCCTGCTGCCGCAATCCTGAAAAAACATTCCAATATTCGATCAACCGATCGGGAAAGGGACATCATGACCCAATCACAGACCCAGAACCGCCGCCACATCCTGGCCGAACGCCCTAAGGGCGAGCCGACCGAAAACACGCTGCGCCTGGAAACCGCCGAGGTGCCGACCTCCGGCAAGGGGAAGATGCTGCTACGCAACGAATATTTGTCGCTGGACCCCTATATGCGCGGCCGGATGAGCGATGCGCCCTCCTATGCCGCGCCGGTCGAGGTCGGCCAGGTGATGGTCGGGGGGACCGTGTCGCAGGTCGTGTCGTCGGATGTCGCCGGCTTTGCCGAAGGGGATTGGGTCGTGGCCTTTGGCGGCTGGCAGGATTACGCCCTGTCGGACGGCACGGGCGTCATCAACATGGGCAAGAACCCCGAAAACCCGTCCTGGGCGCTTGGCGTTCTTGGCATGCCCGGCCTGACCGCATGGGCGGGCCTGACCCAGATCGGCCAGCCCAAGGCGGGCGAAACGCTGGTCGTCGCCGGTGCCAGCGGCCCGGTGGGCGCGACGGTGGGCCAGATCGGCAAGATCCTGGGCCTGCGCGTGATCGGCATCGCCGGTGGTGCCGACAAGTGCAGCCATGTGGTCGACACCTTGGGCTTTGACGCCTGCGTCGATTACAAGGCCGACAGCTTTGCCGATGATCTGAAGGCCGCGGCCACGGACGGCATCGATATCTATTTCGAAAACGTGGGCGGCGCGGTCTTCGACGCGGTGCTGCCACTGCTGAACCCTTCGGCCCGGATTCCGGTCTGCGGGCTGATTTCCCAGTATAACGCGACCGCGCTGCCCGACGGCCCGGACCGCATGAATTACCTGATGGGCCAGATCCTGCGCAAGCGGATGACCATGCGCGGCTTCATCGTCTTCGACGATTTCGGCCATCTTTATTCCGAGTTTGCCCAGCAGGTCGGCGGCTGGGTCAAGGACGGCAAGATCAAGTACCGCGAGGAAATGATCGAAGGGCTGGAACAAGCCCCCCGCGCGTTCATTGGACTGCTGCGCGGCGAAGCCTTCGGCAAGCGCGTCATCCACCTGTCCGCCTGATCCCACATCACCCCAAGGAGATATCGACATGAAAATCCTCATGGTTCTGACTTCGCACGACAAGCTGGGCGATACCGGCAACAAGACCGGCTTCTGGCTGGAGGAGTTCGCCGCCCCCTATTACGTCTTCAAGGATGCGGGGGCCGAGGTCGTCCTGGCCTCGCCCAAGGGTGGCCAGCCGCCGCTGGACCCCAGCAGCGATGCCCCCGACGCCCAGACCGAGGCGACCGAGCGTTTCAAGGGTGACGATGACGCGCAGGCCGCCCTGGCCGATACCAGGGTGCTGGCAGACATCCAGACCGACGGTTTCGACGCCATCTTCTATCCCGGCGGCCACGGCCCCCTGTGGGATCTGGCCGAAGATGCCGACAGCCGCCGCCTGATCGAGGGCTTTGCCGCCAAGGATCTGCCGGTCGGGGCCGTCTGCCACGCGCCGGGCGTTTTCCGCCACACCAAGGGTGCCGATGGCAAGCCCCTGGTCGAGGGCAAGCGCGTCACCGGCTTTACCAACACCGAGGAAGAGGCCGTCGGCCTGACCAAGGTCGTTCCCTTCCTGGTCGAGGACATGCTGAAGGCCAATGGCGGCCAGTATGACAAGGGCGAGGATTGGGGCGTCTTCGTCCTGGTCGATGGCAAGCTGGTGACGGGTCAGAACCCCGCCTCCTCGGAAGAGGCCGCCCGGAAATTGCTGTCCCTGATCTGAGGGGACGGCCACGCGGAATGATTGGGAACCCGGCCGGCAGCGGCCGGGTTAACATTTGTGAATCATCGGCGGGACTTCGCCGATCTTGCCATAAGATACCCAGGGAAACGGATCGATGTTCAAGAAGATCTGCCTAGGCATTCTGGCCATCGCAGCGATCGGCGCTGTGGGCTTTGGTGTCTATGCGTATAAACCCGCGATGCAGCCGATCACGGCGGCAGATCACGCGACCTTCCCGCCTGAACAGGTGGAAAAGGGCAGGGTGCTGGCCGGTGCCGGTTATTGCGCCACCTGCCATACCGCCAAGGACGGAGAGCCCTATGCCGGCAATTACGCGATGGAGACGGGCTTTGGCACCATCTATGCCACAAACCTGACCCCGGACGTCGAAACCGGCATCGGCGCCTATTCGCAGGACGCCTTCCGCCGGGCCATGCATGAGGGCGTGGGGCGCGACGGGCGCCACCTGTTCCCGGCCTTCCCTTATGACCATTTCACCAAGATGAGCGACGAGGACGTGGACGCGATCTATGCCTTCATCATGTCCGAGGTGGCGCCGGTCCGCAGCGTCCAGAAGGAAAACGAGCTGCCCTTCCCGTTGAACCTGCGCTTCCTTCAGGCAGGTTGGAAGATGCTGTTCGTCGATTTCGGCCAGTATGAAACCGTTGCCGACAAGTCGCCCGAATGGAACCGCGGCGCCTATCTGGCCGAGGGCGTGACCCATTGCGGCGCCTGCCACACCCCGCGCAACATCCTGGGCGCCGAAAAGTCCGGCGAGCAATATGCGGGCGCCGAGATCGACCGCTGGCAGGCCCCGGCGCTGACCGCGGCCAATGCTTCGGCCGTGCCGTGGAACGCGGCCGAGTTCCGCGAATACCTGATCGAAGGGTCCTCGACATATCATGGCATCGCGGCCGGTCCGATGGGGCCCGTCGTGCATGAAGGCGTGCGCGAACTGCCCGACAGCGACCTGACCGCCATCAGCGTCTATCTGGCCGACAAGGTCGGTGGCGACGGCCTGGACCCGGCCGACAGCGATATCGTCCGGGCCAGCCTTGAGCGCAACGCGCCCGACCGCCGCTATCGCCAGGCCGAGGGCGAGCGGCTTTACACCACCGCCTGCGCGGCCTGCCATTACAACGCCAAAGCGATCCGGGCAAGTCGCCCCGACCTGGGGATCAACTCCTCGGTCAACCAGGATGATCCCAGCAACCTGATCCAGGTGATCCTCTATGGCGTCACCAGCCATCAGGGCACCAAGGGCGTGGTCATGCCCGGCTTTCGCCAAGCGCTGAGCGACGATCAGGTGGCCCAGATCGCCGCCTATCTGCGCGCCGATCGCGCCCAGAAGCCCGCGTGGGAAAACCTGCGCGACGAGGTCACCCAGCTGCGCGCCCGCGGCCCCGGATCCCACTGAATTCACGAAGGAAACACCTGATGGTAAATCTCAAGATCAACGGGCGCGAGGTCAGCGTCGACGCCGATCCCGACACGCCCCTTCTGTGGGCCATCCGCGACGAGATCGGCCTGACCGGCACCAAGTTCGGTTGCGGCATCGGCATGTGCGGGGCCTGCACCGTCCATGTCGGCGGACAGGCCACGCGGTCCTGCATCACCCTGTTGGGCGATGTCGAAGGTGCCGATGTCACCACGATCGAGGGGCTGGATGCCAATGACAACCACCCCGTCCAGGAGGCATGGCGCAACCTGCGCGTCCCGCAATGCGGCTATTGCCAGTCCGGCCAGATCATGCAGGCAGCCGCCCTGCTGACCGACATCCCGGACCCGAGCGACGAAGACATCGACGCGGTCATGACCGGCAATCTGTGCCGCTGCATGACCTATCCGCGCATCCGCCAGGCGGTCCGCGACGCCGCGTTGGCAAACAGGGGGCAGACCCGGAATGGCTAAGAACAAGATCCTATCCCGCCTTGGTGTGGGCAGCCCGGCAACGGCGCTCAGCCGTCGCGGATTCCTGATCTCGATGACGGCGGCGGGGGTGGCCTTCGGCTTTCCACGCGATGCCATGGCCGCGATGGACCCGCAGGCCGCGGACGGCATGCCGATCGAGACCATGGGCGAGCGGTTCGAACCGACCATGTGGTACTGGATCGACACCGAGGGCCGCGTCAACGTCAACATCATCCGCGCCGAGATGGGCCAGCATGTCGGCACCGCCATCGCCCGCATCCTGGCCGACGAACTGGACGTGTCATGGGACGATGTGCGCATCACCCATGTCGACACGGCCGAGAAATGGGGCACCATGGTCACCGGCGGCAGCTGGTCGGTCTGGCAAAGCTGGCCCGTCTATCGCCAGGCGGGCGCCGCAGGCCGCACCGCGCTGATCGAGGCCGCCGCTGCGCAATGGGGCGTCGATCCCGCCACCTGCACCGCACGCGACGGCACCGTCACCGGAGATGGCAAGTCGATCACCTATGCCGAACTGGTCAAGGCGGGCATCGACCGCAGCTTTACCGAGGAAGAGCTGGCCGCCCTGCCGCTGAAGGCGCATTCCGACCTGCGCCTGGTCGGCAAGGACGTCACCGCGCTGGATATCGGCAACAAGACCAACGGCAAGACCATCTATGGACTGGATGCCAAGATCGACGGCATGGTCTATGGCATCCCGATGCTGCCGCCGACGCGGCTGGGGTCCTCGGTCGCATCGGTCGATGACAGTGCCGCCAAGGACATCAAGGGCTATCTGCAGACGCTGACGCTGGACGATCCTTCCGGCACGGTGCCGGGCTGGGTCGTGGTCCTGGGAGAGACGCTGTTTGCGGCGAAATCGGCAGCCGACCTGATCACCGTCGAATGGAACGCCGGCGAAACCGCAGGCGTTTCCGAGGCCAACATCCAGGCGCGGTCGCGCGAACTGATCGCGGATGCGGCCAGCGGCGCGATCCTGCCCACGGAAACGCCCGACACCACCCAGGCCTTCCAGGATGCGGCCGACACGCTGGAGGCGGAATACACCACCGCGACCGTGCTGCATTTCCAGATGGAGCCGCTGAACGCCACCGTCTTCCGCAATGCGGACGGTGTCTGGGAAACCCATGCGGGCAACCAGTGGCAATCGCTGATCCTGCCGACCCTGTCGGCAGCGCTGGAGGTCGAGCCCGACAAGATCGTCATGCGCAGCTATATGCTGGGCGGTGGTTTCGGGCGTCGCCTGAACGGCGATTACATCGTGCCCGCCGCGCTGGCGTCGAAACAGCTGGACGGCAAGCCGGTCAAGCTGGTCTTCATGCGCGAACATGACGTCCAGTTCGACAGCGTCCGGTCGCCCAGTGTGCAGCGCCTGCGCATGGCCTTCGATGCCGAGAACCAGGTGATCGGGATGGATCATGATGCCGCCGCCGGCTGGCCCACGGGCGTCATGGCGCCGTCCTTCATGCCCAAGGGCGTGAACGGTCAGCCCTTCGACGTCTTTGCCATCGACGGGGCCGATCACTGGTATTCGGTCGGCGCGCACAAGGTCCGCGCGATCGAGAACGAGCTGGCCAACCAGACCTTCCGCCCCGGCTGGTTGCGGTCCGTCGGTCCGGGCTGGACCAATTTCGCGGTCGAAAGCTTCATGGACGAAGCCGCGGCCAAGATCGGGGTCGATCCGCTGGAATTCCGGCTGAAGCACCTGATCGCCGAAGGCTATAACGCCGGCACCGCACCGGATTCGATCGGCGGCGCGTCGCGTCAGGCGGCGGTTCTGGAACGCGTGGCGCAGATGTCGGGCTATGGCACGGCTGATTTGCCCGCCGATACGGCCATCGGCATCGCCACCACCTTTGGTCAAAGCCGCCAGATGCCCACCTGGACCGCAGGGGCCGTCCAGGTTCATGTGGACCGCGAAACCGGCACGGTCGAGGTTCAGAAGATGTGGCTGGCCTTCGATTGCGGCACCGTCGTCGATCCCGACAGTGCCCGCGCGCAATGCGAAGGCGCAGCACTTTGGGGTCTGTCCATGGCGCTTTACGAAGGCACCGAGTTCGAGAACGGCAATGTCCGCGACCTGAACCTGGGCGGCTATACCCCCCTGCGGATGATCGACACGCCGCCGATGGAGATCGAATTCATCGACAGCACCGAGGTTCCGGTGGGCTTGGGCGAACCCGGCACCACGGTCGTGGCCCCGGCCATCGCCAATGCCATCCAGGCGGCGGTCGGCGTGCGTCTGCGCCACCTGCCGATGCGCCCCGACGACGTCCTGGCCGCGCTGAAGGCCTGAAACCCCGCGGGCGCCCCGACATCCGGGGCGCCCGCATCACGGCTGTTGACACCGTCCCCCGAAATCGCGAACCTGCCCGCACGTCAGGGGAGTCCCGCCACAGGGGACTGAGAGGCTGAGTGGGGGCGACCCCGGTGAAGCGACCCTTTGAACCTGACCCAGTTGACACTGGCGTAGGAAGACCAAAGGCAGCTTCCCCATCGACGGGGCGGTCCTTTGGACCGCAAGGTCCGTCACCGGGCCGCGTGGCCCCTTCATCGCTTGTCTCATCCGGGTCGCCCATTTCGCACGGGAGACACTGATGAAACCGAACCCCCAGATCACCACCGGCCCCATGCCTGCATCCAGCAAGCTGTATGTGCCAGGTGCGCTGCACGACATTCGCGTGCCGATGCGCCGGATCGCCCTGACGGGCGAAGACCCTTTGACGGTCTATGACAGTTCCGGCCCCTATACCGACCCTGCCGCACGGATCGACATCCGGGGCGGGTTGCCCGCGGTGCGCGGGGCGTGGCTGACGGGCAGGGGCGATGCCGAACCCTATGCCGGGCGTCCGCTGACCGCCGCCGATAACGGCTTTGTCGATGGCAAGCGCCTGACCCCCGCCTTTCCGCATCAGCGCGATCCGCTGCGCGCCACGAAAGGGGCCGTGACCCAGTTGGCCTATGCCCGCGCCGGGATCATCACGCCCGAAATGGAATATGTCGCGATCCGGGAAAATGAAGGCCGCATTGCCGCCTATACCCGCGACGGAGAGGATTTCGGGGCCGCGATCCCCGATCTGGTGACGCCGGAATTCGTGCGGTCGGAAATTGCGCGGGGCCGGGCGGTGATCCCCGCCAACATCAACCACCCCGAACTGGAACCGATGATCATCGGCCGCAATTTCCTGGTCAAGATCAACGCCAATATCGGCAATTCCGCCGTGACCTCCTCGATGGAGGAGGAGGTCGACAAGATGGTCTGGGCAATCCGCTGGGGGGCCGACACCGTCATGGACCTGTCGACGGGTCGCAACATCCACAATATCCGCGACTGGATCATCCGCAATGCGCCCGTGCCCATCGGAACGGTGCCACTGTATCAGGCGCTGGAAAAGGTCGGCGGCATCGCCGAGGACCTGACATGGGAGATCTATCGCGACACGCTGATCGAACAGGCCGAGCAGGGCGTCGATTACTTCACCATCCACGCGGGCGTGCGGTTGCACATGATCCCGATGACGGCCAGGCGGGTGACGGGCATCGTCAGCCGCGGTGGGTCGATCATGGCGAAATGGTGCCTGCACCACCACCGAGAGAGTTTCCTATACGACCGCTTCGACGAGATCTGCGAGATCATGCGCGCCTATGACGTGACCTTCAGCCTGGGCGACGGCTTGCGGCCCGGGTCCATCGCCGATGCCAATGATCAGGCGCAATTCGCGGAACTGGAGACCCTGGGGGAACTGACCAGGCGTGCCTGGGCGCGCGACTGCCAGGTCTTCATCGAAGGGCCGGGCCATGTGCCGATGCACAAGCTGAAGGCCAACATGGACAAGCAGCTGGAGCATTGCCACGAGGCGCCCTTCTATACCCTGGGGCCGCTGACCACCGATATCGCGCCGGGTTACGACCACATCACCAGCGCCATCGGAGCGGCGATGATCGGTTGGTTCGGAACGGCGATGCTGTGCTATGTCACGCCAAAGGAACATCTGGGCCTGCCCGACCGGGACGACGTGAAAACCGGCGTCATCACCTACAAGCTGGCCGCCCATGCGGCCGACCTGGCCAAGGGGCATCCGGGTGCGCAGATGCGCGATGACGCCCTGTCGCGGGCGCGCTTCGATTTCCGCTGGCAGGACCAGTTCAACCTGGGTCTGGACCCCGACACCGCGCGCGAGATGCACGACGAAACCATGCCCGCCGATGCCCACAAGGTCGCGCATTTCTGTTCGATGTGCGGTCCGAAATTCTGCTCTATGAAGATCTCGCACGATATTCGCGCGACGGCTGAAAAGCAGCAGGGGATGGAGCGGATGGCCGATCTGTTCCGCGAAAAGGGGCAGCTTTACGTCCCTGCCGACGGCTGATCGGGCCGGATCACGCAGCGGCGCCCGCGTTCAGCGGGCGTCGCGGCGCAAGGCCATCGACAGGGCGCCCGTGACGGGGGCGTCATCGCCAAAGCGGATGCCCGCTTCGATATGGCGCAGGTGCTGGTCCAGCAGGTCCTGGGCCGCATCCATGTCCCGCGCCTCGATAGCGTCGGTGATGCGGGTGTGTTCGTCATCGGCGCAAAGCGTGCCGTGGCCGGTCGCGTAAAGCCCGATGATCAGCGAACTGCGCATGGTCAGTTCCTCCAGATAGCGCAGCAGGACGGGATTGCGCCCGACCCGCCCCAGCAGCAGATGGAACCCCCGTGACAGGCGCACGGCGGCCGACCGGTCGCCGCTGCCGCGTGCCAGGGCCTCCTGCGCCAGATGGACGCGCAGGGCGGCGATGTCTTCGGATGTGGCCTGTCGCACGGCATTGCGGCAGATCACCGTCTCGATGGCGCGACGCGCCTGAAAGACGTCACGGGCATCCTGGGGCGTCGGCGTGGCGACATAGGCGCCGCGGTTCGGCAGGTGATCGACCACATGATAGGCGGTCAACGTCCCAAGCGCGCGCCGGACATGGGCGCGATTGCAGCCGAACAGGTCCGACAGCGCCTGTTCGCCCAGCTTGGTGCCCGCATGCAGGCGCTGATCGGCGATCGCATCAAGGATGCTGTCCACGATGATGGTTTCAAGCGGCTTTTCCATCGTCGACAGATTGCACAGCCAACGGTCACGCGCAAGAAACATGCGCCCGAATTGCAGGCAGATAAAATATTATCTGATTGTTAACAATTCGTGTTATCAATCTTGCGACTCGGAAGAAGGAAGATCCATGAAACTGGTTGTCATCAACCCCAACTCGACCAGCTCGATGACGGACAAGATCATCGCATCGGCCCGCGCGGTGGCGGGACCGCAGGTCGATGTGATCGGGCGCACCGCCCATGGCGCCCCCGCCAGCATCGAGGGCCATCACGACGAGGTCATGGCCGCCCCCCATCTGTTGCGCGAGGTCGCGCAGGCCGAGGCCGAGGGCGCGGATGCCATCGTCATCGCCTGTTTCGACGACCCCGCGATCGGCGCCTGCCGCGAGATCGCGACCGGCCCCGTCATCGCCATCTGCGAGGCGGGAATGATGGCGGCCAGCATGGTCGCGACCTCGTTTTCCATCGTCACGACGCTGCCCCGCTCGGTCCCGGTGATCGAGGAGTTGGTCCGCAAATACGGCCAGGACCACAAATGCCGCCGCGTCCGTTCCGCCGCGATCCCGGTCCTGGCGCTGGAAGAACCGGGATCGGACGCCCGCGACCGCGTCCGCGCCGAGATCATGCGCGCCATCGAAGAGGACGGCTGCGAGGCCGTGCTGCTGGGCTGCGCGGGCATGTCCGACCTGACCGCGTGGCTGACCACGGAAACCGGCATCCCGGTCATCGACGGCGTGACCGTGGCCACGAAACTGGCCGAGGCGCTTGTGGGCGCCGGGCTGAAGACCAGCAAGATCGGCGCCTATGCGGTGCCCAACAAGAAATAAGACGACCTCAACCTCCGACAGGGAAACATCACATGACTCAGATCGACATGGCGGGCGTCGCACCGCCCGACGCACATGACGGCACACGCGCGACCGACAAGGGCGTGGGCCAGGAAAGCCTGGCCCCGCAGCAGACGCGCATCATGGGGTCCTGGTCCTATCTGTTCGCCTGGCTGGGCGGCTGCGTGTCCATCGGCACCTTCACCATCGGGTCGGGGCTGGTGGGCACGCTGAACCTGCTGCAGACGGTCGTGGCCATCGCGATCGGCTGCACCGTCATCGGCATCGCGCTGATGATCAACGGGCAGGCGGGGCACAGATACGGCATCCCCTTCATGGTGCAGGCGCGCCCGGCCTTCGGGTTTGCGGGAACGCGGCTGCCGGCGCTGGTGCGGTCGGTGCCCGCCCTGGTCTGGTTCGGCTTTCAAAGCTGGATCGGCGCCGGCGCGCTGAACCTGGTGTCCGAAACGATGTTCGGCTTTTCCAACATCTGGGTCTTCTTCATCGGCTTTCAGGCCCTGCAGATCGGCCTGTCGGTCCTGGGCTTTCACGGCATCAAATGGCTGGAAAACATCGGATCGGTCTTCATCATCGGGGCGCTGATCTATATGTTCTTCAGCGTCATCGACAAATACGGCAGCCAGATCAGTGCCAACCTTGTCAATGTCGAAGGCACCTGGGGGGCACCGTTCTGGGGCGCCACGATGCTGTTTCTGGGCATCTATTCGACGATGATGCTGAACGTGTCCGACTACAGCCGAGAGCTGGACGGACAGGTGGGACGCGGGCGGCAGGTGGCGATCTATGCCAATTCGATCCTGCCCGCGACCCTGTTCATGGGGCTGATCGGGCTGATGGTGTCGGGCGCCACCGGCGAGGTCGATCCGATCAAGGTCTTTGCCAGCGCCGTGGACAACAAGCTGCTGTTGGTGACGACGCTGCTGTTCATCGCCTTTGCGCAGGTGACGACGAACATCCTCAACAATGTCGTGCCGCCCGCCTATGCGCTGATGGATGTCTTCAAGCTGCGCTTCAAGACGGCGGCGGTGCTGGTCGGTCTTCTGGCCTTCGCGACCTTCCCCTGGCTGCTGGTCAAGGATGAAAGCGCTGCCGGGCTGAACCTGTTCATCCAGACCTACAGCGCCTTCCTGGGCCCGATCTTCGCCATCCTGGTGGTCGATTACTATGTGATCCGCAAGCAGCGGCTGAACATGGATTATCTTTACGATCCCGCGGGGCCTTATCGCGGCATGAACCCTGCCGCGCTGGCCGCGACGGTCATCGGGGCGGTCTTTGCGCTGATCTTTTCGGGCGTCAGCTGGTATGCCAGCCTGCTGCCGGCGGGGGTCAGCTATTACCTGCTGATGAAGACGCTGCCCGCCGCCCGCCGCTTTGCCCAATAAAGGACGCCCACGCGCGGGCAGGGTGCCTTGCCCGCGCGTTCAGATGTCGAAGACCACCCCCTGTGCCAGGGGCAGGTCGCGCGAATAGTTGATGGTGTTGGTGGCGCGGCGCATATAGGCCTTCCACGCGTCCGACCCGCTTTCGCGACCCCCGCCGGTTTCCTTTTCGCCCCCGAAGGCCCCGCCGATCTCGGCACCCGAAGTGCCGATATTGACGTTGGCGATGCCGCAATCGGAACCGCGCGACGACAGGAAGATCTCCATCTCGCGCAGGTCGGTGGTGAAGATGGCCGATGACAGGCCCGCGCCGACGGCATTGTGGTCCTCCAGCATGGCATCGAAATCGTCATAGGTCATGACATAGAGGATGGGCGCGAAGGTCTCGGTCATGACCGGGCCGGTCTGGGACGGCATCAGGACCAGCGCGGGACGGACATAAAAGGCATCCGCGTCGCCCGTATCCTGGCGGGCGCCGCCATGCACGATGCCGCCCGCATCGCGCGCAGCGGCCAGCGCCTGCTGCATCGTGTCATAGGCGGCCTTGTCGATCAGCGGCCCGACCAGCGCGTCGGTGGTCAGCGGGTTGCCGATGGTGACGGTTTCAAAGGCCTTGATCAGGCGCGGCATCAGGTCGTCATGAACGTCCCTGTGCACGAACAGCCGCCGCATCGTCGTGCAGCGCTGGCCCGCCGTGCCCATCGCGCCGAAGGCCACCGCCCGCAGCGCCATGTCCAGATCGGCCGACGGGCAGACGATGCCCGCATTGTTGCCGCCCAGTTCCAGGATGGAACGCCCGAACCGTTCCGCCACCTTGGGGCCGACCATGCGGCCCATCCGGGTCGATCCGGTGGCTGAAACCAGCGCCACCTTGGGGTTTTCGACCAGCGCCGCGCCCACCTCCGCACCGCCGATCAGCACCTGCGACAGGTCCGCGGGCGCGTCTCCGAAGCGGGCGATGGCGCGGTTCAGGATGGCCTGGCAGGCAAGGGCCGTCAGCGGCGTCTTTTCCGACGGCTTCCAGACGACGCTGTCACCGCAGACCAGTGCCAGCGCGGTGTT
Organism: Paracoccus sp. SM22M-07; assembly: GCF_001887735.1. NCBI lineage: Bacteria > Pseudomonadati > Pseudomonadota > Alphaproteobacteria > Rhodobacterales > Paracoccaceae > Paracoccus > Paracoccus sp. SM22M-07. Next base: position 176,136 of record NZ_JPKW01000005.1, on the reverse strand, counting down.
CCAGGACCAGACGGCGACGGGAAAGTTGAAGGCGCTGATCACGCCCACGACGCCAAGCGGGTGCCATGTTTCCATCATGCGGTGGCCGGGGCGTTCGGTGGCGATGGTCAGGCCGTAAAGCTGGCGCGACAGGCCGACGGCGAAATCGCAGATGTCGATCATCTCCTGCACCTCGCCCAGGCCCTCGGACGTGACCTTGCCCGCCTCGATCGAGACCAGCCTGCCAAGCGCGTCCTTGTGGCTGCGCAGTTCCTCGCCCAGCAGGCGGACCAGCTCGCCGCGCCGGGGGGCGGGCACCATGCGCCACGCGCGGAAGGCGGCCTCTGCGCGGTCGATGGCTGCGGCGGTCGTGGCGGCATCATGGGACGCAAGGGACGCGATCTGCTGGCCGTCCAGCGGACTGCGGCAGGGCAGGTCGCCCGCGTCCAGCAGGGCGGCATCGACGCCCAGATCGGTCATCAGGGATTGCACATCGGCTTTCAGGTCCATCGGGGTTCGGCCTTTCGTTCATCTGTTTTGGAACTGCTGAGGGCAGGCGCGGGATTTGTCGGCCATGTCGCCTGAGCCCGCGGAGGGCATGCCAGCGACCGGCCCATCGGCGCATCATCGCCCTCGCCGCCCTGATGGGGCTTCCGTCTGGAAGGGGCCCTTTGCCATGCTATGTCGGGAAGAGGCGTATCGGTGGCAACCCGGGCACGGGAAGGCACGGAGGGCGACCGTCTGCCGATGTCGTCAGGATGCGCGAAATCTGAACTGGCGGTCGACATCGCGCCTCTTTTTGTTGATCCGGACCGGAATGGTCGCACCATCAGGAAAAGAGTTTTGGGCTTTGGCCGCAACCCCTGTATATGTTTTTCAGGGTTCAGCGCCATTCCGCGGAATGGTCGCGTACATCAACAGCCGCGCCCGGAACAGGGCCGGGCCGATCAGGGGTTCGTCGTCCTATGCGTCATGTCTTTCTGCTGATTGGCACCTGCCTGTGGGTGACGGTGGCGGCCGGTGCGGCGGGGGCGCAGGTTCTTTGCCGGCAGTCGGCAGGCGTCGATCCCGCCCATGCCGAGGCGCTGTGCAAGGCCCTGCGGGGGACCGACGCGCCGGATGGGCTGCAGCTGCGGGTGCTGGCGACGACGCCTGTGTCGGTGACCGCAATGGTGGTCCGGCCCGACGGACGCGCGCGTCGCCCCATGCGGCTGAATGTCAGCGACCGCGACCTGACCGATGCCGATTTCGCGGGCTTCGCGCGTGATCTGCTGCGATCCGGCCTTGCCGACTGACAGGCGCCGCTGTCCCGCCATGCGTCGTTGCGACGGGCCGTCCCCATTCCTGATTCAGAAAGCGGCAAATGCGGTTTTCCCCCGGGCGAACCATGCGCTGCGCGGGTTCGCAGGCGCGTTCAGCCGGATCATGGCCTGTGAAGCGTGGGCCATTGGCGAAAGCGAACAGTGCTGATGCAAGAATTGGGAAAACTCACTGGCGTCCTGTGCCGAACATTGCTGTCGCAAATGTCATGCGGATGCCCTAAACGACAAAATCCGCCAGAGGCGGATTGTCGTAGCTTTGTAATCTCAATTGAGATTTATGGCTCCGGCGGTAGGGATCGAACCTACGACCAATTGATTAACAGTCAACTGCTCTACCGCTGAGCTACGCCGGAACACGAGGCGGATATAGCAACGTGTTCCGGGGGCGTCCAGAGCCTTTTTCCACTTTTCGTCATGAAATCGAAAAAAAGCTGTTGGCGGTCAAATCTCCTTGGAAATCAATGGCGCCAAGCTGAGAGAGCGCGATCAGGTGGGACAGGACGTTGCGTTGGGCGGCGGGGAAAAGCGGTTCGGGAATGTCATAGAGGCGCCGTGCCAGGCCCGCCGCATTGTCTGGCGAGTGGCGCAGCGCGGCCATGATCTGGGCCGTCCGGTCGCGCCTGTGACGCGCCAGTTCGGCGAGACGGGGCAGGGGGTCTGCGATGGCGTCGCCATGCGCGGGCAGCAGGCGCACGGGGGCCAGATGCGTCAGCCGGTCCAGCGACCGGAAGTAATCGGCCAGATCCCCATCGGGGGGCGAGATCAGCGTCGAGGACCAGCCCATCACCAGATCGCCGCAAAAGATCGTGTCGCCCCATTCAAGGCACAGATGCCCCGCCGCGTGACCGGGGGTGTGCAGGGCGCGAAGGCTCCAATCCGGGGTCGTGACCTGCTGGCCGTCATGCAGGCGGATATCGGGGGTGAAATCCATGTCCAGCCCCTCGCCGCCATGGATCAGACCAGAGGCGGAGAGGCGACTGTTGATGGCCGACCGGCCTTCGGTCGCGGTGCCGAAGGCCAGGACCGGGGCGCCCGTCAGGCGCGACAGGCGGGGCGCGCCCTGGCTGTGGTCCAGATGCGCGTGGGTGACGAAGATATGGCTGATCCGGCCGCGTCCCACGTCGATGATGGCGCCAAGATGGGCATCGTCATCGGGGCCGGGGTCGATGACGGCGACATGATCCTGCCCGATCAGGAAGGTCGTCGTGCCCGGGCCCGTCAGGGGCGAGGGATTGGGCGCCAGGATGCGCAGCGGCTCTTTCGCGGGGGCATGCATGGGGATAGCCTTGCAGGGAAGAGGAAGGGGTGTCCATGTCAAACCATAACCAGGGGCCCATCGCCAGAACGCTGGTCCCGCGCGGGCTTTACGCACGGGCGGCGCTGATCCTGTTCCTGCCGATCGTGACGGTCACGCTGGTCGTGGGGGTCATGTTCCTGCAACGCCATTTCGAGGGCGTGACGCGGCAGATGACGTCCAGCATGGCGCATGAGCTGGATTTCGTCGCCCGCCGGATCGAGCTGGCCCGCGATGCCGAGGATGCCCGCGCCCAGGCCGAGGCCATTGCCGGACCGCTTGAACTGGATTTCCGCATGCCGGTCACGCCCGCGCCCCAGGATCGGCGGGTCTGGTACGATTTTTCCGGACGGGTCGTCACCGAGGTGCTGCGTGATACCGTTCCGCGCGTGGTGTCGATCGACCTGGCCAGCGACGAAAAACGCGTGGACGTGGCGCTGATGGGGCCGTTCGGGCCCTATGGCCTGGGCTTTGACCGGCGGCGGGTCAGTGCCTCGAACCCGCATCAGTTGTTGGTGCTGATGGTCTTCACCTCGCTGTTGATGAGCGGGATCGCCACGGTCTTTCTGCGCAACCAGCTGCGGCCCATTCGTCGCCTGGCCTTTGCCGCCGAGGAATACGGCAAGGGCCGCATGGTGCCCTATCGTCCCTCGGGCGCGGTCGAGGTGCGCAGCGCCGGCACGGCATTCCTGGACATGCGCAACCGGCTGGAACGCCAGAACGAACAGCGCAAGCTGATGATGTCGGGCATCAGCCACGACCTGCGCACGCCGTTGACCCGCCTGCGCCTTGGCCTGTCGATGATCGGGCCCGACATGCCCCCCGATACCGAGGATGTCACCGCCATGGAGGCCGACATCGCCGAGATGAACCGCATGGTCGACGGCTTTCTGGACTATGCGCGTGACGAGGCGCAGGACCGCCCCCCGGAAACCCTGGCCGCCAGTTCCTTTCTGGAAACCGTCGTGGCGGATGCACAGCGCGCCGGGCAGGCGGTGCAGCTGACGGGGTTCGGGGGCGATCCGGAGGGTCTGGCGACCTTCCGCCCCGACATGCTGCGCCGCGCGTTGGAGAACCTGATCGGCAATGCGGTGCGCTATGGCTCGCGCGCCGAAATGGACGCGGCGCTTGGGCCCCGCAGCCTGCGCATCGGCATCGAGGATGACGGGCCCGGCATCCCCGAAGACAGCCTGGAGGCCGCGATGCGCCCCTTCACCCGCCTTGATCCCGCCCGCAGGCGCAACAGCGCGCAGGGGGCCGGGTTGGGTCTGGCGATCGTCAACGACGTGGTGCGCGCGCATGGCGGGCAGCTGCGCCTGGGACGGGGGGACAGGCTGGGCGGATTGCGTGCCGAAATCGTGATCCCGCGCTGAGCCGGTTTGCCGCCAGGATAAGGCCAAAAATAGGTCGTATTCTTCGGGTCATATTGAACGGCGGGTGTGCTGGCCCTAGATTGACGCGATGCAGGGGCCGTGCGTCGCCATGACGGGGCCACGGCTTCGGGCAGAAAGGACAAGACATGACGGAATTCGCCAAAACTACCTACCCGGTGCTGCCCTTGCGGGATATCGTCGTATTCCCGCACATGATCGTGCCGCTGTTCGTCGGCCGGGAAAAATCGGTGCGCGCACTGGAAGCGGTGATGGAATCGGACAGCCCGATCCTGCTGGCCGCGCAGATCGACGCCTCGGTCGATGAACCGACCGAAGAGGGGATCTATCGCACCGGCGTGCTGGCCAACGTCCTGCAGCTGCTGAAATTGCCGGACGGGACCGTCAAGGTCCTGGTCGAAGGCCGCGAGCGCGTGCGCATCACCGATTTCGTCCCCAATGACGACCATTTCCAGGCCTCGGCCAGCCAGCTGGAGGAGACGCCCGGCGATGCCGACACCGTCACCGCGCTGGTCCGCACCGTGACCGAGGAGTTCGAGCGTTACGTCAAGGTGCGCAAGAACATCCCCGAAGAGGTCGTGACCGCGGTGTCCGAGGCCGAAGAGCCCGGCAAGCTGGCCGATCTGGTCGCGGGTCACATGGGAATCGAACTGGACCGCAAGCAGGACCTGCTAGACACGCTGGAAGTGTCCGAGCGGCTTGAGAAGGTCTATGGCCACATGCAGGGCGAGATGTCTGTCCTGCAGGTCGAGAAGAAGATCAAGTCGCGCGTCAAGACCCAGATGGAGAAGACGCAGCGAGAATACTATCTGAATGAGCAGATGAAGGCCATTCAGAAGGAGCTTGGCGACGGAGAGGACGGCCAGAACGAGCTGGACGAACTGGAAGCCAAGATCGCCAAGACCAAGTTCAGCAAGGAGGCCCGCGAAAAGGCCGATTCCGAGCTGAAGAAGCTGAAATCCATGTCGCCCATGTCGGCAGAGGCGACGGTCAGCCGCAACTATCTGGACTGGCTTCTGGCACTGCCATGGGGCGTGAAGTCGCGCACCAAGAAGGACCTGGGCAAGGCCGAGGCGGTTCTGGACGCGGACCACTATGGTCTGGACAAGGTCAAGGAACGCATCGTCGAATATCTGGCCGTGCAGGCCCGCAGCCAGAAGCTGAAGGGTCCGATCCTGACGCTGGTCGGTCCTCCGGGCGTGGGCAAGACCTCGCTGGGGCGCTCGATCGCCAAGGCGACGGGGCGTGAATTCATCCGCATTAGCCTGGGCGGCGTGCGCGACGAGTCCGAGATCCGCGGTCACCGCCGGACCTATATCGGGTCGATGCCGGGCAAGATCATCCAGGCGCTGAAGAAGGCCAAGACGACGAACCCGCTGATCCTGCTGGATGAGATCGACAAGATGGGCCAGGATTTCCGGGGCGACCCGGCATCCGCCATGCTGGAGGTGCTGGACCCGGAACAGAACTCGACTTTCGTGGACCACTATCTTGAGGTGGAATACGATCTGTCGAACGTGATGTTCGTGACCACGGCCAACAGCTATAACATGCCGGGTCCGCTTCTGGACCGGATGGAGATCATCAGCCTGTCGGGCTATACCGAGGATGAAAAGCTCGAGATCGCCAAGGGCCATCTGCTGTCCAAGCAGATCGCAGCCAACGGTCTGCGCAAGGGTGAGTTCAGCGTCACGGACGCGGCGCTGACCCACATGATCCGGTATTACACCCGCGAAGCCGGTGTCCGTTCGCTGGAGCGCGAGATCGCCAAGCTGGCCCGCAAGGCCGTGACCGAGATCATGAAGACCAAGGTCAAGTCGATCGAGGTCACGCCCGAAAAGGTCGAGGAATATCTGGGCGTCCGGCGCCACCGTTATGGTCTGGCCGAGAAAGAGGATCAGGTCGGTGTCGTCACCGGTCTTGCCTGGACTTCGGTCGGGGGCGACCTGTTGCAGATCGAGGCGCTTCGCCTGCCCGGCAAGGGTCGGATGAAGACCACGGGCAAGCTGGGCGACGTGATGAAGGAATCGATCGACGCGGCATCCAGCTTCGTACGCTCGGTTTCGCCCGAGATCGGGGTCAAGCCGCCGGAATTCGACAAGCGTGACATCCACGTCCACGTTCCCGAAGGCGCGACGCCCAAGGACGGGCCGTCGGCTGGCATCGCGATGGTGACGTCGGTCGTGTCGGTGATGACGGGCATTCCCGTCCGCAAGGATGTCGCCATGACCGGTGAGGTGACCCTGCGCGGCAACGTGCTGGCCATCGGCGGGCTGAAGGAGAAGCTGCTGGCAGCCCTTCGCGGCGGCATCACCACGGTGATGATCCCGCAGGACAATGAAAAGGATCTGATCGAGATCCCGGACAACGTCAAAGAGGGGCTGACCATCATCCCGGTCAGCAATGTCCGCGAGGTCCTGCGCCACGCCCTGGTGCGTCAGCCGGTCCCCGTCGAATGGGACGAGGCCGCGGAAGAAGCGGCCGAGGCTGCCCGCCTTGACGCCCGCCGGGGCGATGACGGCAAGGGCAGCGCTGTCGCCCACTAAGGGCCGGTGGTCGATCTTTGGCCGGGGGCGTTTCGCGTCCCCGGCCTTTTCATGTCTTGAAAAGATTGACGCAACGTCACAACGCGTTAGGCTGAACCTCGACTTTCATCGGTTGGGGGGCCAGACATGCCAGAGACCTCTGTCGAGCAGGCGGGTGAACCCCCTGCCATCATCCTGCAGGATCCACGCAATGCCGCCGTGGTGCAAAAGCGCGACTTCATAGACCGCGTCATTGCCGCCACCGGTGCCCGCAAGGCCGATGCCCGGCCCGTGATCGAGGCGACCCTGGCCGAACTGGGCCGCGTGCTTGCCGCCGGGCAGACCCTTGCCGTGCCACCCCTTGGGCGGGCCAGGATCAGTTGCGAAAAGGATGCGCGTGGCGGCGATGTCATCACCCTGCGCCTGCGCCGGCGTCCTGCCAAACCGAACTGATCGGGCCAGGCGCAGAAATGCGCCAAGACCTCTTGCATGCGGGAACGACTGGCGCTAGAAGCCAGCGCGACGGGTGATTAGCTCAGTGGTAGAGCGCTTCGTTCACATCGAAGATGTCAGGGGTTCAAATCCCTTATCACCCACCATTTCCCTTCTTGCGGATCTGAACGCGGCGCCTGCGCCACGATGTCCGCATCGCCTGCCACGCATGACCGGCGCCAGCAGAACAAGAGGTCCCGATGGAAACCCCGAACGACGCAGGCCAGACCCGGACACGCCGCGCCGCCCGCCTTTCGGTCGCCCCGATGATGGATTGGACGGACCGCAACTGTCGCCGTTTCCACCGGATGATGTCGCGCAATGCGTTGCTGTACACCGAAATGGTGACGGCCCCCGCCGTCATCCACGGCGATCGCGCGCGGTTGCTGGATTACGATGCCGCCGAACACCCCGTGGCGTTGCAGCTGGGCGGATCGGACCCGCAGGAGCTGCGTCAGGCCGCCCGCATCGCCGAGGATTGGGGCTATGACGAGATCAACCTGAATGTGGGCTGCCCCAGTGACCGCGTGCAGTCGGGTGCCTTTGGCGCGGTGCTGATGAAATCACCGGACCTTGTGGCCGAATGCGTGCAGGCCATGCAGGCCGAAACCGCGACCGAGGTGACGGTGAAATGCCGCATCGGCGTCGATGATCAGGTCGCCGCCGACATCCTGCCCGATTTCCTGAACCGCATGCGGCAGGCGGGCGTCCGACGCATCACGATCCACGCGCGCAAGGCCTGGCTGCAGGGCCTCAGCCCGCGCGAGAACCGCGAGATCCCGCCGCTGGACTATCCCCTGGTCCACGCGATGAAGGCGCAGTTCCCCGACCTGCATTTGTCGATCAACGGGGGCATCGCGGATGCGGATGCCATTCGCGAACAGTTGACGGTCATGGATGGGGTGATGGTGGGGCGCGCGGCCTATCACGAACCGTGGAAGGTCCTGGGGCAGGCGGATCGGCTGTGGGGCGGGGAACCGCCATTTGCCTCGCCGCTGGATGTCGCTGCCGAAATGCGCCCGATCATCGTCGATCACATCGCGCAGGGGGGTCGGCTGCATCAGTTCACGCGCCACATGCTGGGGCTGTTTCACGGCATGCCCGGCGCGCGCGCCTGGAAGCGGACCTTGTCCGAGGGCGCATCCAAGGGCGGGATCGAAGTCTATGACGCCGCCCTGATGCAGGTGGCCGAACCGGCCTGAACCCCAGGCTCAGGCCAAAAAGCGCCGCCTACAAGGGTCAGACGCCTTGTGCCGATGCCTTTTCCGCGGCCTTGGCCTTGTCCCACAGGCGGTCCATTTCAGTCAGGTCGCTGTCTTCGGGGCGACGGCCATCGGCGGCAAGGTCGGTTTCGATGCTGGCAAAACGGCGGGTGAACTTGGCGTTCGCGCGACGCAGCGCCAGTTCCGGGTCGATCTTCAGATGTCGCGCCAGATTGGCCATCACGAACATCAGGTCGCCGAATTCTTCCTCCAGCGCGTCCTGGCCAAGCGTGTCGCGGGCCTCGACCAGTTCGGCGGTTTCCTCGGTGATCTTGTCCAGAACGCCCCCTACGCCGGGCCAGTCGAAACCCACGCGGGCAGCGCGGTTCTGCAACTTGACCGCCCGCGTCAGGGCGGGAAGGCCAAGCGCCACGCCGTCCAGCGTGCCGCGTTCCGCCTTGCCCGCCCGTTCGACGGCCTTGATCGCCTCCCAGTCCTTGACCTGCTGTTCGGCAGATTTGTCGCGGCTTTCATCGCCGAAGACATGGGGGTGGCGGAAGATCAGCTTGTCGCTGATGGCGGCGGCGCAATCGGCGAAATCGAACATGCGGGCCTCGGAGGCCATCTGCGCGTGGAAGACCACCTGCAACAGCAGATCGCCCAGTTCCCCCGGCAATTCATCCCAGGCCTGACGCTGAATGGCGTCCTCGACCTCGTGGGCTTCCTCGATGGTATAGGGCGCGATCGAGGCGAAATTCTGTTCGATGTCCCAGGGACAGCCGGTCCTGGGGTCGCGCAGCGCCGCCATGATGCCCAGAAGGCGCTGGATTTCCGCCGCCGGATCGCGCGGTGCGGCATCGTCGGTCGGGTTCTGGTCGGCCATTGCAATTCCCCTTGGGACACGGAAGATGCCCCCTCGACTGCCACAGCCAAAGGCCCAAGTCCACATGCCCGTCCTGAACCGCATCGCCGATTTCGCCGACCAGATGACCGCATGGCGCCGCCACCTGCACCAGCATCCCGAACTGGGCTTCGACTGCCACCAGACGGCGGCCTTCGTCGCCGACCGCCTGCGCGATTTCGGGATCGACCAGATCCATGAATGCATCGGGCGGACGGGCATCGTCGCCATCATCGACGGTCAGGGCGATGGCCCCACCATCGGGCTGCGCGCCGACATGGACGCGCTGCCGCTGGACGAGGTGACAGGGGCGGAATGGGCCTCGACGGTGCCGGGGCGGATGCATGCCTGCGGACATGACGGCCATACCACCATGCTGCTGGGTGCGGCGAAATACCTGGCCGAGACGCGCAATTTCGCCGGCCGCGTCGCGCTGATCTTTCAGCCTGCCGAGGAAAACGGCGGCGGCGCGGATGTCATGGTGCGCGAAGACATCATGGGTCGGTTCGACATCGCGCGGGTCTTTGCCATGCACAACAATCCCGGCCAGCCGGTCGGCAGCCTGTGGACCACGCCCGGCCCCATCATGGCCGCCGTCGACACCTTCGAGATCCACGTCCAGGGTCGCGGCGGTCATGGTGCCATGCCGCATCTGACGACCGATCCCATCGTCGCGGCGGTGGGCATCGTCGGCGCCATCCAGACGATCAGCAGCCGCAACCATGACACGGCCGAGGATCTGGCGATTTCCGTCACCCAGATCCATTCCGGCAGCGCCGACAACATCGTGCCCGACACGGCCTATATCTGCGGCACGGTCCGGACCTTTGCCCCCCATGTGCGTCAGATGGTCCGCGACCGGATGACGCGGATCTGCGAGGGGCAGGGGGCCAGCTATGAGGTCAAGGTCGCGTTGGATTACCAGGAGGGCTATCCGGCGACCGTCAACGATCCCGACCAGACCGCCTTCGCCGCCGCCACCGCGCGCGAGATCGTGGGCGCCGCCAATGTCGCCGATGACAAGGGCCGCGAGATGGGAGCCGAGGATTTCAGCTATATGCTGAACGAACGCCCCGGCTGCTATCTGTTCCTGGGGCAGGGCGAAGGGCCGGGGCTGCACAATCCCGGTTATGATTTCAACGACGAGATCGCCCCCATCGGCGCCAGCTTCCTTGCGCGGCTGGTCGAGCGCGCCCAACCCCGCGGGGCCTGAGACGCGTTCACGCAGCCGTTTGCCGCCCGGCCCCGCGCAGGGCGGGCGCTTTCTTGCCAAGCGTCGGTCGCGCCGCTAGGTTGCGCGCCAATCAAGCCACGGTTTGCGGGCTTTTCCGCGGCCCCGTTTCTCGAAAGGACCATGAATGTTCGTGACCCCAGCTTATGCCCAGGCCGCCGGTGGCGCAGGCGGCGGTGCAGCCTTTGCACAGTTCATCCCGCTGATCCTGATCTTCCTGATCATGTATTTCCTGATGATCCGCCCCCAGCAGAAGCGTGCCAAGCAGCACCGCGAGATGGTCTCGAACGTCAAGAAGGGCGATACCGTCATCACCCAGGGCGGCATCCTGGCCAAGGTCGCCTCGGTCCGCGACGACGAGCTGGAAGTCGAGATTGCCCAGGGCGTGCGCATCCGCGTCGTGCGCAGCACCATCGCGCAGGTCGTCAACAAGACCGAACCTGTCGCCGCCAACAACTGAAAGGCGTAAGCCAAAATGCTGCAGATTGACCGCTGGAAGCGCGTCCTGATCATCGGGATCTGCCTTCTCGGGCTGCTCTTCGCGTTGCCCAATGCCTTCTACAAGCGGGTCGAGGCGCATAACGACGCCGTGGCCCAGATCGAGGCCACCGGCGTCGAGACGCCCGAACTGATCGCGGCCCGCGACGCCTGGCCGTCCTGGCTGCCAAGCAACCTGGTCAATCTGGGCCTGGACCTGCGCGGAGGCGCCCATCTGCTGGGCGAAGTGCAGGTCGAGCAGGTTTACAAAAGCCGTATGGACGCCATCTGGCCGGAACTGCGCCGGGCCATGGCCGCCGAACGCGACACCATCGGCGCCATCCGCCGCGTGCAGTCCCCCGACGGTCAGCTGGCCGTCGAGATCGGCAATGCCGACCAGATGGCCCGCGCCGTGGAAATCGCCCGCGGGTTTTCCGACCCGGTCACGACCCTGACCGGCGCGGGCCAGCAATCGCTGGCCATCAGCGCCCAGGGGTCCCGGCTGACCATCCAGCTGTCGGATGCCGAAAAATCCGTCACCGATGACCGCACCATCCAGCAATCGCTGGAGATCGTGCGCCGCCGCGTGGACGAGGTCGGCACCCGTGAACCCACCATCATGCGCCAGGGCGAGGATCGCATCCTGATCCAGGTTCCCGGCATCGGCTCGGCCGCCGAGCTGAAGGAGCTGATCGGCACGACCGCCCAGCTGACCTTCAACCCGGTCGTCGGCACCACCGGCGACGGCGAATCCGATCCCGGCAGCGGCCAGTTCACCGCGCCTTCGGTCGATCAGGAAGGGGTCTTCTATATCCTCGAGGACACGCCCGTCGTCACCGGCGAGGATCTGGTCGACGCCATGACCGCCAGCGATGAAAACGGCCTGCCTTCGGTCAATTTCCGCTTCAACCCGTCGGGTGCGCGCGCCTTCGGGGCCTATACCTCGGCCAATATCGGCCAGCCCTTCGCGATCGTCCTGGACAATGAGGTCATCTCGGCCCCGGTCATCCGTTCGGCCATCACCACCGGTTCGGGCCAGATCTCGGGCTCGATGGGCTTCGAGGAGGCGAACCGCCTGGCCGTCCTGCTGCGCGCCGGTGCGCTGCCTGCGGAGATGACCTTCCTGGAGGAACGCACCGTCGGTCCCGAACTGGGACAGGACAGCATCGATGCGGGCAAGATCGCGGCAGGCGTGGGCTTTACGGCCGTCGTCGCGCTGATGATCCTGTCCTATGGCCGCTTCGGCGTCTTCGCCACCGTGGCCCTGGGCTTCAACATGCTGCTGCTGTTCGCGGTGCTGTCGGTGATCGGCGCGACGCTGACCTTGCCGGGCATCGCCGGGATCGTGCTGACCATCGGCATGGCGGTCGATGCCAACGTGCTGGTCTTTGAACGCATCCGCGAGGAACTGAAGACCGCGCGCGGCCCCGCCCGCGCCATCGAGACGGGCTATGAAAAGGCGATGTCGGCCATCGTGGACGCCAACATCACCACCCTGATCGTGGCCGCCATCCTGTTCGTGCTGGGCTCGGGCCCGGTCAAGGGGTTCGCGGTGACGCTGACCATCGGGATCGTGACTTCGGTCTTTACCGCGCTGTTCGTGACACGCCTGATTACCGTCATGTGGTTCGAGCGTGCGCGCCCCAAGCAGATCGAGGTGTGATATGGCCTTTCGTTTGAAACTTGTCCCCGACGACACCAAGATCGACTTCTTCCGCCTGCAGAAGGCGACCTTCGGGCTGTCGGCGCTGCTGATGGTGCTGTCGGTCGTGGTCCTTCTGGTGAATGGCCTGAACTTCGGCATCGATTTCCGGGGCGGGACGACCATCCGCACGGAATCCTCGCAGCCGGTCGATATCGGCGCCTATCGCGATGCGCTGCAGCCCCTGGATCTGGGGGATGTGGCCATCACGCAGGTCTTCGACCCCAGTTTCCGCGACGATCAGCATGTCGCGCAGGTGCGCATCAGCGCGCAGGACGGCGTCGAGGCCGTCACCCCCGAGTTGATCACCGCCGTCGAGGGGGCGCTGCAGACGGTCGATCCCTCGATCAGCTTCCCGTCGGTGGAATCGGTCGGACCCAAGGTCTCGGGCGAATTGATCCAGACCGCCATCTATTCGGTTCTGGCGGCCTTGGCGGCGATTTCGGTCTATATCTGGCTGCGGTTCGAATGGCAGTTCGCCGTGGGCGCGATCGTGTCGCTGTTCCATGACGTGCTTCTGACCATGGGGCTGTTCGCGGCCTTCCAGATCCGCTTCGACCTGACCACCATCGCGGCGCTGCTGACCATCGTCGGCTATTCGATCAACGACACGGTCGTGGTCTTTGACCGGCTTCGCGAGAACCTGATGAAGTTCAAGCAGAAGCCCCTGCGCGACCTGATGAACCTGTCGGTGAACGAGACGCTGTCGCGGACCATCATGACCTCGGGGACGACGCTGGTGGCGCTGATCGCGCTGCTGGTGCTGGGTGGCGACGTGATCCGGGGCTTTGTCTTCGCGATCACCTTCGGTATCTTCGTGGGGACCTATTCGTCGATCTATGTGGCGAAGAACTTCGTTCTGTGGCTGGGCGTCCGGCGGGACTGGGGCAAGCCCGATCCCAAGGACCCGAACGCCAAGCCGCGCAAACCCGTGTCGCCCTTCGAGGGCGCCGAGGAGGGCTGATGATCCTGAACCCCACCGATTTCGAAGGCGCGAATGCCGTGGACAGCTATGGCCCCGGCTTCTTCCGGGTGGCGGGCAAGGTGCACCAGGGGGCCATCGTCGTGGAAAGCGACCGCGTGGCATCCTGGGGCGGCCTGTCGGATCTGGCCGCGCTGACGGAATTGGCGGGGCGGATCGACGTCCTGTTCCTGGGCATGGGCGACCAGATCGCCTATGCCCCCCGCGACATCGTCGCCGCGATGGAGGCCGCCGGCATCCGCGTCGAGGCGATGAATTCGCCCACTGCGGCGCGCACCTATAACGTGACCCTGTCGGAAGGTCGCCGCGTCGCCTGCGCCCTTCTGCCCCTGTGAGCCTGCTGACGGTCCATGACCTGACCGTCGCGCGCGGCGGGCTGCGGGCCGTCGAGGGCGTCGGCTTTTTCCTGAACCCCGGACAGGCGCTGATCCTGAAAGGCCCGAACGGCATCGGCAAGACCACCTTGCTGCGCACCGTTGCGGGCCTGCAGCGCCCCGTGACGGGACAGGTCAGCATCGCCGACGATGCCGTCGCCTATGCCGCCCATTCCGACGGGTTGAAGCCGTCGCTGACCGCCCGCGAAAATCTTGGCTTCTGGGCGCGTGTCTTTGGTGGTGGCGGCATCGACGCCGCGCTGGCCGCCATGGATCTGATGGCCTTGGCGGACCGGCCCGCAGGCGCGCTGTCGGCGGGGCAAAAGCGGCGTCTGGGGCTGGCGCGCCTGATCGTCAGCGGTCGGCCGCTTTGGGTGCTGGACGAACCGACGGTGTCGCTGGATGCGGCATCGGTCGCGCGTTTCGCGCAGGTGGTCGGCACGCATCTGACGGCGGGCGGGGCGGCGCTGATGGCCACCCATATCGACCTTGGCCTGCCCGACGCGCAGATGCTGGACCTGACGCCCTTTCGTGCCCGTCCCGGCCCCGTCGCCCGCCCGTCCGGCTTCAACGAGGCTTTCGCATGATCGCGCTCTTGCAGCGCGATCTGCGCCTTGCCACGCGGGCAGGGGGCGGCTTCGGCCTGGGCGTCGCGTTCTTCCTGATCCTCTCGGCGCTGGTGCCCTTTGGGATCGGTCCCGACCGGGCGGCGCTGGCGCCGGTCGCGCCGGGCATCCTGTGGGTGGGGGCGCTTCTGGCCTGCCTGCTGTCGCTGGACCGCATCTTTGCGCTGGACCACGAAGACGGCAGCCTGGATCTGCTGGCCACCGCCCCGATGCCGCTGGAAGGCGCCGTCGCGGTCAAGGCGCTGGCCCATTGGATCACCACCGGCCTGCCGCTGATCCTGGCGGCCCCGGTCTTTGCCATCCTGCTGCAATTGCCCGTCCGGGCCATGCCGATGCTGATCCTGTCGCTGCTGATCGGCACGCCCGCGCTGTCGATGCTGGGCGCGTTCGGCGCGGCGGTCACCGTCGGGCTGCGGCGCGGCGGCTTGCTGCTGTCGCTTCTGGTGCTGCCGCTTTATATCCCCACCCTGATCTTCGGGGCCGAGATCACCCGCAGGGGGGCGGAAAACCTGGCCGTCACCACGCCCCTTGTGTTCCTGGGCGCTGTGACGCTGATGGTGCTGGCGCTGATCCCCTTCGCCGCGGCGGCGGCCTTGCGGGTCAATCTGCGGTGAACCCGTCCCAAAGGGCTTGAGCGGCCCGCCACAGGACAGATAAGGAAGAGCCATGTCGATCTGGGAATATGCAAATCCGGCCAAGTTCATGCGCACCACCGACAGGGTCCTGCCCTGGCTGGTGGTCGGTGCCGCGATCTGCGTGACAGGCGGCCTTGTCTGGGGCTTTCTGACGCCCGACGATTACCGCCAGGGATCGACGGTCAAGATCGTCTTCCTGCATGTGCCCGCCGCGCTGATGGCCATCAACATCTGGGTGATGATGCTGGTCGCCTCGCTGATCTGGATCATCCGCCGCCACCATGTCAGCGCGCTGGCCGCCAAGGCCGCGGCGCCCATCGGCGCGGTGATGACCCTGATCGCGCTGATCACCGGCGCGATCTGGGGCCAGCCGATGTGGGGGACGTGGTGGGAATGGGACCCGCGGCTGACATCCTTCCTGATCCTGTTCCTGTTCTATGTCGGCTATATCGCGCTCTGGTCCGCGATCGAGGATCCTGACAGCGCCGCCGACCTGACCGGCGTCGTCTGCTTGGTGGGGTCGGTCTTTGCCCTTCTGTCACGCTATGCGGTGCTGTTCTGGAACCAGGGCCTGCACCAGGGCGCGTCCCTGTCGGTTCAGTCCGGCGAAAGGATGAGCGCGGTCTATCGCCACCCCCTCTATCTGTCGATGATCGGCTTCGCGCTTTTGTTCCTGGCGCTGGTCGTGATCCGCACCCGTACCGAAATCCGCAAGCGGCGTCTGGCCGCATTGCAAGCCCAAGAGGCCCGTGCATGATCGATCTTGGACGATACGCAGGCACCGTCCTGGCCGCCTATGGCGTGTCGTTGCTGCTGTTGGCCGGTCTGGTCTGGCACAGCGTCGCCGCCAATGCCCGCGCCCGCCGCAACCTGGAAAAGCACAAGACCGATGCCTAGGATTTCCCCCCTGATGCTGCTGCCCCCGGCGATCTTCGTGGCTTTGGCCGCGACCTTCCTGTGGGGGATGAACCGCGAAGATCCCGGCAACCTGCCCTCGACCATGATCGGCCGGCAGGCCCCCGCCATTCCCCAGACGACCCTGCCGGGCAAACAGCAGCTGACCGATGCCATGCTGCGCGAACCGGGCGTCAAGCTGGTCAATTTCTGGGCCAGCTGGTGCCCACCCTGCCGCGCCGAACACCCGACCCTGACCGAATTGTCGGCCCGCCTGCCGGTCTATGGCGTCGACCTGAAGGACCCCGAGGGCGCGGCGCTGTCTTTCCTGAACGACGACGGCGATCCCTTTGCGGCCATCGCGACCGATCCCCGCGGGCGCACAGCCATCGACTGGGGCGTCACCGCCCCGCCCGAGACCTTCATCATCGATGGCGAGGGTAACATCCTCTATCGCCACGCCGGCCCCCTGATCCGCGAGGATTACACCAACCGGTTTCTGCCCCAGCTTGAAAAGGCCCTAGCCGCACAAGACTAGGTTGCGCCCCTGCGTCAACTTGACCACACTGACCTGATCAAGCCGATATCAGGGAGAAGTGCGATGACGCGAACAGGTCTGGCCCTTGCATTGCTGCTGGGCAGTGCATCCTTGGCGGGGGCCCAGCAGGCCACCGATGCGATTTCCCCCGAAGCCGCATCCGCCACCGACATCACGACCGAAGGGTTCGGCGATCTGGATCAGCCTGCCCGCGACGGCCTGGCCGCCAAATCCGAAGGACGCCCGGTCACATCGCAGAACTGGATGGTCACCGCCGCCCACCCGCTGGCCGTCCAGGCCGGCGCCCGCGTGCTGCAGGCCGGGGGCAGCGCCGCCGATGCCATGGTCGCCGTGCAATCCGTCCTGGGGCTGGTCGAACCGCAAAGCTCGGGCCTTGGGGGCGGTGCCTTCCTAGTCTGGTATGACGCCGAAAGCGGTGAACTGACCACGCTGGACGGCCGCGAAACCGCACCCATGGATGTGACGCCGACCCTGTTCCAGGATGAGAACGGCGAACCTGTGGAATTCATGGATGCCGTCATCGGCGGGCGTTCCGTCGGCACGCCCGGCACGCCGCGTCTTCTGGAAACCGCCCATCGCAAATGGGGCAAGTCGAACTGGTCCACCCTGTTCCAAGACGCGATCACTCTGGCGGATCAAGGCTTTACCGTGTCGCCCCGTCTGGCCGAACTGGTCGCGGGCGAAGGCGATGACTTGGCCCGCTATCCCGCGACCAAGGATTATTTCTTTCCCGACGGCCAACCCATCGCCCAGGGCAGCACGCTGAAGAACCCGGCCTATGCCGACACCCTGCGCGCCATCGCCAAGGACGGCGCCGATGCCTTCTATCAGGGGCCGATCGCCGAACAGATCACCGCGGCCGTGCGGGGGGCGACCGACAACCCGGGCCATCTGACGGCATCCGACCTGGAACATTACCAGGTCATCGAACGCCCCGCCGTCTGCGCCGAATATCGCGACCATGACGTCTGCGGCATGGGGCCGCCATCGTCAGGGGGGCTGACCCTGGGGCAGATCCTGGGCATGCTGGACAATCACGACCTCTCCGCGGGACCCGAGGATGCCGACAACTGGCGCATGATCGGCGATGCGTCGCGGCTGGCCTTCGCGGATCGCGGCCGCTACATGGCCGACAGCGATTTCGTGCCCATGCCCACCGAAGGGCTGATCGACCCGGAATACCTGGCCAAGCGGGCCGAATTGCTGGCCGGCGATGACAGCCTGCCCGAGGTTTCACCCGGCAGCCCCGGTTGGTCGCATGCGATGCTGTGGGGACAGGACAGCGCGCTGGAACTGCCCTCGACCTCGCATATCTCGATCGTCGATGCGGATGGCAATGCCCTGTCGATGACCACCACGATCGAGAACGGCTTCGGGTCACGCCTGATGGCGGGCGGCTTCCTTCTGAACAACGAGTTGACGGATTTCAGCTTCGAAACCCATGACGAGGCCGGCTATCCCATCGCCAATGCCATCGCACCGGGCAAAAGGCCGCGTTCGTCCATGGCACCGACCATCGTGATGAAGGATGACGCACCCGTCATGGTCATCGGATCGCCGGGCGGCAGCCGCATCATCGGCTATGTCGCCAAGGCGATCATCGCGCATCTGGATTGGGGCATGGACATCCAACAGGCCGTGGCGACGCCCAACATCCTGAACCGCTTCGGCACGATGGACGTGGAGGCCGGCCTGCCTGCCGCCCTGACCGAAGGCCTGACCGCGATGGGGTTCGAATTGTCCGAAACGGACCTGACTTCGGGCCTGCAGGGCATCGTCCTGTCGCCTGACGGGCTGGAGGGTGGCGTCGATCCTCGGCGCGAAGGGGTTGCGATCGGCGGCTGACAGGGGGCAACGCCCGCTCCGACAGGCCCGCTACGAAGCTGTCCGGCTTCTTCTTTGTCCAAATACCCATTGGACGACCGCGCAGCAAAAAGCCCCCGACCGATGGCCGGGGGCTTTCGCATTCTTCACGTGGCGCGATCAGGACGCGGCAAGGTCGCGCAGCACATAATGCAGCACGCCGCCGTTCTTCAGATAGTCGATCTCGACCTCCGTATCGACGCGGGCCTTCAACTGGATCGTCTTCTGGGTGCCGTCCTTGTAGGTGATGGTGCAGGGCACCAGCGACAGCGGCTTGAAGTCGCCCGACAACCCGTCGATCGTGATGGTCTCGTCACCGGTCAGCTTCAGCGAATGGCGGGTGTCGCCTTCGGTGAACTCGAACGGGATGACGCCCATGCCGACCAGGTTCGAACGGTGGATACGTTCGAAGCTTTCGGCGATGACCGCCTTGACGCCCAAGAGGTTGGTGCCCTTGGCCGCCCAGTCACGCGACGAACCCGCACCGTATTCGATGCCGCCGATCACGACCAGGGGCGTGCCCTGTTCGACATAGGACATGGCGGCGTCATAGATCGCGGCCTCGTTGCCATTGGCATCCTTCGAGAAACCACCCTCGACGCCGTCCAGCATCTCGTTCTTGATACGGATGTTGGCAAAGGTGCCGCGCATCATGATCTCGTGGTTGCCGCGACGCGAGCCATAGCTGTTGAAGTCGCGGACCGGAACCTGACGCTCGGTCAGGTACTGGCCGGCGGGCGTCGTCGGCTTGAAGGAACCGGCCGGGCTGATGTGGTCGGTCGTGATCATGTCGCCCAGCAGCGCCAGGATGCGGGCACCCTTTACGTCGCTGATCGTGCCCGGTTCCTGGGACATGCCCTGGAAATAGGGCGGGTTCTGAATGTAGGTCGAGTTCGCCGGCCAGTCATAGGTCTCGCTGTCGGTGACCTCGACGCCCTGCCAGCGTTCGTCGCCCTTGAAGACGTCGGCGTATTTCGCCTGGAACATCTCGCGGGTGACGACGCTGTCGACCAGGTCCGACACTTCCTTCGAGGTCGGCCAGACGTCCTTCAGATACACGTCCTGCCCATCCTTGCCCTTGCCCAGAGGTTGGGTGGTCAGGTCGATGTTCATGTCGCCGGCCAGCGCATAGGCCACGACCAGCGGGGGCGATGCCAGATAGTTGGCACGGACATCGGGGCTGATGCGGCCCTCGAAGTTGCGGTTGCCCGACAGGACCGAGACGGCGACCAGGTCGTTGTCGTTGACCGATTTCGAGATCTCGGGCTGCAGCGGCCCCGAGTTGCCGATGCAGGTGGTGCAGCCGTAGCCGACCAGGTCGAAACCGATGGCGTCCAGGTCTTCCTGCAGACCGGCCGATTCCAGATATTCCGACACGACCTGCGAACCGGGTGCCAGCGAGGTCTTGACCCAGGGCTTGCGGGTCAGGCCCAGTTCGCGCGCCTTGCGGGCGACCAGACCGGCGGCCATCATCACATAGGGGTTCGAGGTGTTCGTGCACGACGTGATCGAGGCGATCACGATCGAGCCGTCGCGCAGGGTGTAATCCTCGCCCTCGACGCTGCCGGATTTCAGGTGGCCGTGGCTGTCGCCCGGGATATCGTTCGGCGCGGGTTGGCCGCCTTCTTCCGCCCAGTCACCCTTTTCTTCGGCGGGAACCGAAGGAGCGTTGCGCAGGCCCTTGATATAATCGCTGAAGGCGGTCGCGGATTCGGTCAGGGCGACGTGGTCCTGCGGACGCTTCGGCCCCGAAATGGCCGGAACGACGGTCGACTGGTCCAGCTTCAGCGTCGAGGAATAGACCGGCGCGTAATCGGCGGTGCGCCAGAAGCCGTTCTCCTTGGCATAGGCTTCGACCAGGGCGATGCGGTCCTCGTCGCGGCCGGTCTGACGCAGATAGCGCAGGGTCTCGTCGTCGATGGGGAAGAAGCCGCAGGTGGCGCCGTATTCGGGGGCCATGTTGGCAATCGTCGCGCGATCGGCCAGCGGCATGTTGTCCAGGCCTTCGCCATAGAATTCGACGAACTTGCCGACGACGCCATGCTTGCGCAGCATCTGGACGACGCGCAGCACCAGGTCGGTGGCGGTCACGCCCTCGGCCAGGGCACCGGTGACCTCGAAGCCCACGACCTCGGGGATCAGCATCGAGATCGGCTGGCCCAGCATCGCGGCCTCGGCTTCGATGCCGCCCACGCCCCAGCCCAGCACGGCCAGGCCGTTGACCATGGTGGTATGGCTGTCGGTGCCGACCAGCGTGTCGGGATAGGCAACCTGCTTGCCGTCCTGATCCGTATCGGTCCAGACGGTCTGCGCCAGGTATTCCAGGTTCACCTGGTGGCAAATGCCGGTTCCGGGGGGAACCACGCGGAAGTTGTTGAAGGCTTTCTGGCCCCATTTCAGGAACGTATAACGCTCCATGTTGCGCTCGTATTCCAGCTCGACATTGCGCTGGAAGGCGCGGGGGGTGCCGAATTCGTCGATCATGACCGAATGGTCGATGACTAGGTCGACCGGGTTCAGCGGGTTGATCTTCTGGGCGTCGCCGCCCAGGGCCTTGATGCCGTCGCGCATGGCGGCCAGATCGACCACGGCGGGAACGCCGGTGAAGTCCTGCATCAGCACGCGGGCAGGGCGATAGGCGATCTCGCGCGGGTTCTTGCCGCCAAGGGTCGCCCATTCGGCAAAGGCCTTGATGTCGTCGACCGACACGGTGTGGCCGCCATCCTCGAAGCGGAGCATGTTTTCCAGCACGACCTTCAGCGCGGCCGGCAGTTTCGAGAAATCGCCAAGGCCGGCCTCGGTGGCGGCGGCGATCGAGTAATAGTCGACCTTGCTGTCGCCGACCGCAAGCGTGCGGCGGGTCTTGGCGGTATCGGTTCCGGTGGTGATCGGCATCAGGGCCTCCCTGTCTGGAAGTATGGATGGGTCTGGCATGCGTATCCCTGCTTTGCCCCATCGGGGATCGTATCGCAAGGGCGCTGTCGCAAGATTGTATGCAATCGCATACCATACCCGGCGCTGTTGCTCAAGGGGCACGCCGTGGAAAGCTGCGCCCCGCTGACGAAGCCTTGATTTGGCCTTTGCGGGTCGGGGTCGCTATCACTGTTGCCAAGATGAAGATCAAGGAACTGCAGATGTTGTCTGTGTCGGGCTGGTGCCGGACCGAAAACCGCCACTGGCTGGCGGGTGTCTTCGTGGCTGCTGTCCTGTCGGGGGGCGGGCCTGCCGTCGCGCAGCCGATCATCCTGGCGCCCGACGATCCCGGCCGCATCGTCCCGTCGCTGTCCGAGGCGTTGGAAAGCGGGGGGTTCAGCAATTTCTCGGCGTCGGACGTCGCGCCTCCGACCGCGGACCTGCCGGATGCCACGCAGCCGGTGGTGGTCGAGCTGTTCACCTCTCAGGGCTGTTCGTCCTGTCCGCCGGCCGATGCGATGCTGTCGCGGCTGGCGCGGCAGAACGACGTCCTGCCGCTGTCCTATCATGTCGATTACTGGGATTATCTTGGCTGGGCCGACAGCTTTGCCCGGCCCGAATTCACCGAACGGCAGGAAGCCTATGCCAGGGCCGCGGGTGAAAGGTCGGTCTATACGCCGCAGATGATCGTGGGCGGCAGCGAAACCGCCGTGGCACCGGGTCCCACACAGCTGATGGGCCTGATCGACGGTCGCCGCTTTGCCGCCACCACCGTCAGCGTCATGCGCGAACCGACCGACACCGGCGAGACGATCGAGCTGTCCCCCCTGTCCGACCTGGGCGACCAGATCGACATCGTCCTGGTCCGCTATGCCCCCCAACGCCAGGTCGACCTGACCGAGGGAGAGAACCGCGGGCGCAGCATCACCTATACCAACGTGGTGCTGGGGATGCAGCAGCTGACGACCTGGGACGGCACGACGACGCTGCGGCTGAACGTGCATCCCGAACAGTTCAGCGACGAACGCTTCGGCCCCGATACCCGCCATGTGGTGCTGGTCCAGCAGATGATCGGCAAGCATCGCCTGCCGGGAAGCATCCTGACCGCGATCCGCCTGGACTGAGTGTGCGTGCGGATCGGGGCGGCAAGGCCCTTGCGGCGGATTGCGGCGCGGGCGACAAGATCGCCAAATGGAACGGGTCATGCGCAGGATGACCAAGGAAACAAGCGGATAGCCCGATGACGAACAACAAAGCCTGGATCAAGCCCGTGCTGGAATTTGGTCCCCTGATCCTGTTTTTCGGGGTCTTCATGCTGTACCGGGGCCGCGAGGTGACGCTGTGGGGTGAAACCTACAGCGGTTTCATCGTGGCCACGCTGGCCTTCATCCCCGCGATGATCCTGTCGACGCTGATCCAGTGGCGCATCACCGGCAAGCTGGCACCGATGCAGGTGGCGACGCTGGTCCTTGTCATCGTTTTCGGGGGCATGTCGGTCTGGCTGAACGATCCGGCCTTCTTCAAGTTCAAGCCGACGCTGATCTATCTGCTGTTCGCGGCGATCCTTGGGACGGGGCTGGTGCTGCGGCGCAACTGGCTGGGTGCCGTCATGTCCGAGGCCCTGCCCATGGACGAGGCCGGATGGCGCAAGCTGACCTTCCGCATGGCGCTGTTCTTCCTGGCGCTGGCCCTGGCCAATGAGCTGATCTGGCGCAACATGTCGGAAACCACCTGGGTCTATTTCAAGACCTTCGGCCTGCCGGTGCTGATCTTCGTCTTCCTGCTGGGCAATGCGCGGCTTTATCGCGATCACGCCTTGCCTGAAAAGGACGTCTAGGCCCGCATCGCACCCAAGGCCGCCGGTGCCGCCAGCAGGCGCGACCAGCGCGGATGCGGGCGCACCGGCAGGTGGTGGCGCAGCAGCCCAAGCGGCAGCGCCCAGGGGTGGCACAGCGCCGCACGATAGAAATCGAACAGCCCGCCCCGCAGATAGGGCGTCCAATGCGACAGGCGGCGGGCGCCCCGTTCGGTGGGAAAGCCCAGATCGGCCAGCGCGTCCAGCGTCGCGCCATCGTCGATCTGCAGGTCGACCCAGTTGGTCCTGCTCCGCTCCAGCCCGAAGCCCAGGGCACGGCGCCGGCCACGCGCCAGCAATTGTTCCAGGACGAAATCGAACGGATCATTTTCGCGGGCGGTGACATTGATGATTTCGGCCTGTCGCCCCGCCGGATGCGACAGGGCGGCGTCGGCGGTGTCGCGGAATTCGGCCGCGTTCAGCAGGATGACGCGGCCCACGCTGCCTGCATCCGACCCCTGCAGGCTTTGCAGCGCCACCCGCCCGCCAAGCGAATGTCCGATCAGCCCCACCGACCGCCCCGACAGCTGCGCAAGCTGGGACAGGATGTCGGCCAGAGCCTGGCCTGCCGCCCCGGCGCGGTCATAGGCGGCGCGCAGGGTGCCGCGCGCCTCCCACCCGAAACCGATGGCCAACCCGTGATCGGGGCTGCCATTCAGTCCCAGGGCACAGGGCCAGGACGTCGTGTGGCGCAGGGGCACGGGGGACAGGATATGGCGATGCGGATCGTGGGCGGGATGGGCGGGGGAATAGCGATAGCCGTGCAGCATGACCAGGATCGGTGCGCCATCGGGCAGGGCGCGTGCCGCCCGTTGCAGGTCCGGTGTCATTCCCTGTTCGGCATTCAGCTGGATCACCGCCATCCCGACCTCCGATGCTGCCCTGACAGGGACAGTTTCTGGGCCAAGGGTGCGACAAAGGCGTGAACAAGGCGTTAAACCTGCGTGACGCCCGTTGCGTCAGAACAACGGCATCTGCGGGTCCGCAGGAGAGGGCTGATCGCCGTCATGGTTCAGGCCGACGCCCTGCTGGTGGATGGTCATCTCGTCGGCGGGATAGGGTTCCAGCAGCTGAAAGGCCTCGTCCTCGGACCCCAGCAGCCATTGGTCATAGGCGCCGGGATGCAGTATGACGGGCATGCGGTCGGGGTGGATCGGTGCCACCAGCGCATTCGGCCGGGTGGTGATCATCGAACTGGTCAGCAGCGCCCGCCGTTCATCGCCGTAGCGGCCGTCATAATCCTGCCAGATCCCCGCCAGCGCAAAGGGTGTGCGGTCCTGGGGGCCGGTCACGCCGAACCACACATGGGTGGCAGGGTTGCGTCCTGTCATCTCGCAGAAGCTGCTGGCGGGGATCAGGCAACGCCTGTGACGGAATGCACCGCGCCAGAAGGGCGACACGCGCAGCTTGTCGTCGCGGGCATTGTTGACGGCCTTGGGCTGGATCGGCCTGCCGGTGCGGGTCGAGGTTTGCGGCAGCACAAAGCCCCAATGGCTGTAATCCAGCCGCCGCGCGCCTTGCGCGTCCAGCCGGACGATGGCCGCATCGCCCTTGGGAAAGATTGCCGCTTGCGGGGCCGCATTGCCCAGATGGTCGTTTTCCGGCGCGACCGAAAAGACCCGGCGCATCGCCTCGACCGCCGTCGTGTTCGAGAAAAGGTTGCACATCGCGCCAGCCTAGCACCGCCGCCGCGGGCCGGAAATCGCCTTAGGGCGGGGTATCGCGTTTTCTGCATTGAATTTTCCCTGCCTCAGCCTCTATGGTGGGGCCATGTGCAATGCGGCCTCAACCAGGGGTTGCCAGGCACCGACAGTTTCGCAGCGGGGCACCTCTGGATCCGATCAAGACGACGGAACAGCCATGTACCCCGCGGAAAACCCGCCCTCCGGTCGCGCCAACCGCGCACGGGGGTGATGAACACAGTGGCCCGGTCGGCCTGACAAGCACCGGGTCTTTCGAAGGAACAGACGCGATGACGCGCGCTTTGGACGGCAGATTTCAGGATGGGCGGGCCGCTGGCCGCGCCGGTCCGAACGCCGTCGCCGAAGACGCCCCCGTGTCCTCATCACACC
This sequence comes from Paracoccus sp. SM22M-07, assembly GCF_001887735.1. Lineage (NCBI taxonomy): Bacteria > Pseudomonadati > Pseudomonadota > Alphaproteobacteria > Rhodobacterales > Paracoccaceae > Paracoccus > Paracoccus sp. SM22M-07. The sequence continues at coordinate 150,847 of NZ_JPKW01000005.1, read as the reverse complement.
GCAGCCGCATTCCGGGGATGCCACTGGCACCGCCCGTCAGGCGCCTGCGCGAAAGACATATCAATGGCAAACAAGATGCTGATAGACGCGACCCACGCCGAGGAAACTCGGGTGGTCGTGGTGGATGGAACCAAGGTTGAGGAATTCGATTTCGAGACCGTCAACAAGCGTCAGCTGTCGGGTAACATCTACCTGGCAAAGGTGACGCGGGTCGAGCCTTCGCTGCAGGCGGCCTTCGTGGATTACGGCGGAAACCGCCACGGCTTCCTGGCCTTCGCGGAAATTCATCCCGATTATTACCAGATCCCGGCGGCCGATCGCGACGCCCTCCTGGCCGAAGAAAACGACCAGGCCGACGACGAGCCCGAGGAGGCCCCCCGCAAGACGCGGTCGGCATCCCAGGATGACGACGCGACCTCGGAGGAGGATGGCGACGACGGCATCGAATCCGTCGCCGAGGAGGACGTGACCGAGGAGGTCCGCGCCCCCCGCAAGCCCCGCGCCCGCCGCTACAAGATCCAGGAAGTGGTCAAGGTCCGCCAGATCATGCTGGTGCAGGTGGTCAAGGAGGAACGCGGCAACAAGGGCGCCGCGCTGACCACCTATCTGTCGCTGCCGGGGCGTTATTGCGTCCTGATGCCGAACACGGCGCGTGGTGGCGGCATCAGCCGCAAGATCACCAATGCCGCCGACCGCAAGAAGCTGAAGGACATCGCGGCCGATCTGGACGTGCCGCAGGGCGCGGGCCTGATCATCCGCACCGCCGGCAGCCAACGCACCCGGACCGAGATCCACCGCGATTACGAATACCTGCTGCGTCTGTGGGAACAGATCCGCGACCTGACCTTCAAATCGGCGGCCCCCGCCGCGATCTATGAGGAAGGCGACATCATCAAGCGCAACATCCGCGACCTCTACAGCGCGGATATCGACGAGGTGCTGGTCGAGGGCGAGCGCGGTTACCGCCTGGCCAAGGATTTCATGAACATGATCATGCCGTCGCATGCCGACAGCGTGAAGCATTATACCGATCAGATGCCGCTGTTCGCGCGCTATCAGGTCGAAAGCTATCTGGCGGGGATGTTCAACCCGGTCGTGCAGCTGAAATCGGGCGGTTACATCGTCATCGGCGTCACCGAGGCGCTGGTTGCCATCGACGTCAACTCGGGTCGGGCCACCAAGGAAGGCTCGATCGAGGATACGGCCGTCAAGACCAACCTGGAGGCCGCCGACGAGGTCGCCCGCCAGCTGCGCCTGCGCGACCTGGCCGGTCTGATCGTCATCGACTTCATCGACATGGACGAGCGCAAGAACAACGCCGCCGTCGAGAAGCGGATGAAGGACAAGCTGAAATCCGATCGCGCCCGCATCCAGGTGGGCCGCATCTCGGGCTTTGGCCTGATGGAGATGTCGCGACAGCGTCTGCGTCCGGGCATGCTGGAAAGCACGACCCAGCCTTGCGCCCATTGCCACGGCACCGGTCTGATCCGCAGCGATGACAGCCTGGCGCTGACCATTCTGCGCGCCATCGAGGAAGAAGGTACCCGCAAGCGGTCGCGCGAGGTTCTGGTCAAGGCACCTATCGCGGTCGCCAACTTCCTGATGAACCAGAAGCGCGAACATATCGCGGGCATCGAGGCGCGTTACGGCATGTCCGTGCGGGTCGAGGCAGATCCGGCGATCACCTCGCCCGATTTCGCCATCGAGAAGTTCAAGACCGCCACCCGCGTGGTTCCCGAACCCTCGCAGGTGCCACTGGGCGTGAATGCCGACCTGATGGCCAGCATCGACCACGAGGAGATCGAGGCCCCCGAGCGCGAGCCCGAGCCCGAGATCGTCCCGGTCGTGGAAATCGCGCAGGTTCCCGTCGCCGCCGAGGCTGAAAAGCCCGAAGAGGCATCCGCCGAGGATGAGGGCGAGGGCGGGCGCTCCCGTCGTCGCCGCCGTCGCCGTCGTCGCAAGACGGGCGACCGCCCCGAAGGTGAGAACGACGACAGCGCCGAAGCCGCGAATGACGCCGAACCCGAGGTCGAGGCTCCTGCCATGACGGCCGAAACCGAAGAAGCGGACGCGCCCGAAGCGGAGGCCGAAACCGAGGCAGCCTCGTCGGGTCGTCGCCGGTCGCGCTCGCGGTCGCGCACCCGCAAGTCCGTCGAGAGCGACGCCCTGCCCGAGGTGGTGGACCTGTCGGGCGAGGCCGATGACGGTCGCGCCGCAGCCTTCCCGACCGCGGTCGAAGCCCCCGCGGAAGCGGCTCAGGCCCAGCCCCCCGCACCCGAGGCGATCCCCGCCGAGGCCGTGGCCGAAGCACTGGTCGAAACCGCATCCGAACCTGCCGCCGCACCGGCCCAGGCCCCGGTGGCGGCCAACCAGCCCGAACCCGCGTCCGACGATGCACCCCGCAAGCGTCGCGGTTGGTGGTCGGGCCGCTAAGCGCGGCAACAGCCGACAGGACAGGGGCGCGGCAGCCATGTCGCGCCCCTTTTCCGTGCCGGTCACGGGTCTTCCCACGAAGCCGTGACGCAATGCCCTCTGTCCTTCTGCGCAATGACCGCTAAGGTGCCGGACATGTTGGGAATCGAACTCGCCTCTGCCGCCTTCCTGCCTGCCGCCTTCGTGGCGCTGCTGGCGGGTATCCTCTCCTTCCTGTCGCCCTGCGTGCTGCCCATCGTGCCGCCATACCTGGCCTATATGACCGGGGTCGGGGTGAACGGGCTCAGGACGCGCGAACGTAGTGCCGTGGTCCCGGCGCTGTTCTTCGTGATGGGACTGTCGACGGTCTTTCTGATCATGGGTTTCGCGGCTTCGGCCTTTGGCCGGGCTTTCCTGCAATATCAGGATCTTCTGGCACGAATTGCAGGTGTCATGGTGATCATCATGGGCCTGCATTTCCTGCATGTCTTCCGCATCCCCCTGCTGGATCAGGAAGCGCGGATGAATGCCGGCAAGCAGGATGGTGGGGCCTTGGGGGCCTATGCCCTGGGCCTTGCCTTCGCTTTTGGCTGGACGCCCTGCATCGGTCCGCAGCTGGGCATGATCCTGTCTCTGGCCGCCACGGGGGGGGAACTGTCGCGCGGCACGGCGCTGCTGGCGGTCTACGCCTTGGGGTTGGGCATTCCCTTCCTGCTGGCGGCGATCTTCATCAACCGCGCCATCGGCCTGATGAACCGGATCAAGCCCTATCTGAAGACGATCGAGCGGATCATGGGCGCGCTGCTGGTCGTGGTCGGGGTGATGTTGCTGACCGGGGCCTTCTCGGCCTTCAGCTTCTGGCTGCTGGAGGCATTCCCCGCGCTGGCGATGCTTGGCTGACACGAAAAGGGGATCGCCTTGAAACATGACCATCCCGAACATGCCGCGCCGGCCGATGCCGACGCCCGCCGCGCAGTGGAACCTGTGATCTGCTATCCGGTCGATGCCCTGCCGCGGCCTGATCTGTCAGCCTATCGCGCCGCCCGGACCGGCTGGCGGCAGACGGCCCAGATCGTGGTGCCGCCGCGCGATGCTGCCTGTTTCGAGGTGCCGGCCGGGCATTTCTTCCGCATCCTCAGCGTCGAGGGACCGCAGGTCGGCGATCTGAACCTGTGGACGGCAGACCTGTCGGCGCGCTTCTATTCGGGCAAGACGCGGGCGCTGCATGGGACGCATCTGTCCACGGGCGACCGGCTGTGGTCGAACCTGCCCGACCTGCGCCCCCTGGCCACCATCACAGATGACACGCTGGACTGGTACGGCTTCGACCGCTTCGGCGGCAGCGTCCATGACGTGATCGGGACGCGTTGCGATCCCTATACCCACAACCTGCTGTCGGGCGGGGGGCAGTATCACCATTGCTGCCATTCCAACCTGACGCGGGCCCTGGCGGATGCGCGCGGCATGACGCTGGACCAGGCCGAAGCGCATGTCCATGACGTGTTGAACGTATTCATGTGCACGGGCATTACCCGCGACACCGGCCAGTATTTCATGAAGGCCAGCCCCGTCCGTCCCGGCGACTATCTGGAATTCATGGCCGAGACCGATCTGCTGGGCGCGCTGTCGGCCTGTCCGGGCGGCGATTGCGGCGGAGAGCATTCGTCCGATACCGCGCAGTGCCATCCGCTGGTCGTGCAGGTCTTTGCCCCCGTGCGGCCCCCCGAAGGCTGGGCGCCGTCGCAATCGGGCGGTTATGATCGCAGCCACGGTCGGCGATAAGATCACGATCCCGCGCCCCCACAATCTATAGTAGCGCGGCCCCCGCAATCGCGCTATCCTTCTGCGCAGATCCGGGAAAACCGGACAGGACAGAGGCAGTGACGGCGGTATTCCCATGACCGATATGGTTTTTGGCACGACGCCCGCACGGGCGGGTGATCCCATTCTTCCGCGTTGGTGGCGGACTGTGGACAGGTGGGCGTTGTTCTGCGTGCTGTCCCTGTTCGCGATCGGGCTTTTGCTGGGGCTTGCGGCCTCGGTTCCGCTGGCGGAAAAGAACAACCTGCCACGGTTCTATTACGTCCAGCGGCAGGCGGTCTTCGGCGGCCTGGCCCTGGGGGTGATGCTGGTGATCTCGATGATGTCGCCACGTCAGATCCGCCGGATCGGGGTGCTGGGCTTTGCGGTGGCCTTCGCGGCCATCCTGATGCTGCCCTTCATCGGCACCGATTTCGGCAAGGGGGCGACGCGCTGGCTCAGCCTCGGCTTCGTGTCGATCCAGCCCTCGGAATTCCTCAAGCCCGGCTTCGTGGCGCTCTGCGCCTGGTTCATGGCCGCCTCGATGGAGATCGGCGGCCCGCCGGGCAAACTCTATTCCTTCATCGCGGCGGCGACGGTGGTCGTTCTGCTGGCCCTGCAGCCCGATTTCGGGCAGGCATCGCTGGTGCTGTTTTCCTGGCTGGTGATGTATTTCGTCGCCGGCGCGCCCATGGTCCTGCTGCTGGCCGTGGCGGGCATGGCGCTGATGGGCGGGGTCTTCGCCTATGGCGCATCCGAACACTTCGCCCGGCGCATCAACGGCTTTCTGTCGCCGGACATCGATCCGCGCACCCAGATCGGCTATGCCACCAATGCCATCCAGGAGGGCGGCTTCTTCGGCGTCGGCGTGGGCGAGGGGACGGTGAAATGGTCGCTGCCCGATGCCCATACCGATTTCATCATCGCCGTCGCCGCCGAGGAATACGGCCTGATCATGGTTCTGACGGTGATCACGCTTTACATGACCATCGTCGTTCGGTCGCTGCTGCGCCTTTTGAAGGAACGCGATCCCTTTGCCCGGATCGCCGGCACGGGGCTGGCCTGCGCCTTTGGCGTTCAGGCACTGATCAACATGGGGGTTGCCGTCCGGCTGCTGCCCGCCAAGGGCATGACCTTGCCCTTCGTCAGCTATGGCGGTTCCTCGGTGATCGCCTCGGGGATCGCGGCGGGGATGCTGCTGGCGCTGACCCGCACCCGCCCCCAGGGCGAGATCGCCGAAATCCTGCGCCGAGGCCGCTGATGTCCGAACCCCTTGCCCTGATCGCTGCCGGTGGGACCGGCGGCCATATGTTCCCCGCCCAATCCCTGGCCGAGATGCTGCTGGCCAATGGCTGGCGGGTCCGCCTGTCCACCGACGAACGCGGCGCGCGCTATGCGGGTGGCTTTCCCGACGCGGTCGAACGCCAGATCGTCCGGTCTGCCACCACCGCGCGCGGCGGTGCCGCGGGCAAGCTGGCGGCGCCCTTCAAGATCGCGTCCGGCATATGGGCCGCGCGCCGTGCATTCCGTCGCGACCGTCCCGACGTGGTGGTCGGGTTCGGCGGCTATCCGACCATCCCCGCGCTGTCGGCGGCCTGGTCCTTGGGCCTGCCGCGGATGATCCATGAACAGAACGGCGTCATGGGGCGGGTGAACCGGCTGTTCGCGGCGCGCGTCCACCGGGTCGCCTGCGGCATCTGGCCGACCGATCTGCCACCGGGCATCAGCGGGCTGCATGTGGGCAACCCGGTCCGCGCCGCGGTGCTGGAGCGTTCCGCCGCGCCTTATGTCGCGCCGGGGCAGGGGGATCTGCACCTGCTGGTGATCGGCGGCAGCCAGGGCGCGCGCGTGCTGTCGGACCTGGTGCCTGCGGCGCTGGCTGCCCTGCCCCCGGACATGCGCGCCCGCCTGATCGTCAGCCACCAGGCCCGCGCCGAAGATGCCGACCGCGTGACCGCCACCTATGCCGATGCGGGCATCCGGGCCGAGGTTCAGGCCTTCTTTGCTGACGTTCCGGAACGTCTGGCGCAGGCGCAGCTGGTGATCAGCCGTTCGGGCGCATCGTCGCTGGCCGACATCACGGTCATCGGGCGGCCTTCGATCCTGATCCCCTTCGCGGCGGCGACGGGTGATCATCAGACCGCCAATGCGCAGGCTTTGGCCGAAAGCGGTGCCGCGCTGGTCCATCCGGAATCGGTGCTTGACGTCGAAAGCCTCACGCGCGACATCCGCGCGATCCTGAATGATCCCGCGCAGGCCACGGCCATGGCCCAGGCTGCGCTGTCCCTTGCCCGTCCCGATGCGGCGCGGCGCCTTTACGACCTCGTCACGGAGATTGTGCGATGAATGCGGCGACGAAACTGCCCGGCGAACTTGGGCCCATCCATTTTGTGGGAATCGGCGGTATCGGCATGTCCGGCATTGCCGAGGTGCTGCTGACCCTTGGCTATCGCGTGCAGGGCAGCGATCTGAAGACGTCCAAGATCACCGACCGGCTGGTCAGCCTGGGTGCGCAGGTCTTCGAAGGCCAGCGTGCCGAGAACGTGGAAGGGGTGGGCGTCATCGTCGTCTCGACCGCGATCAAGAAGGGCAACCCCGAGCTGGAGGAAGCCCGCCGCCGCGGTCTGCCCATCGTGCGCCGCGCCGAGATGCTAGCCGAGCTGATGCGGATGAAGTCGAACATCGCCATCGCCGGCACCCACGGCAAGACCACGACCACGACGATGGTCGCCACGCTGCTGGATGCGGGCGGCGTCGATCCGACCGTCATCAATGGCGGCGTGATCCATGCCTATGGGTCGAACGCCCGCGCCGGGGCCGGCGAATGGATGGTCGTCGAGGCCGACGAATCCGACGGCAGCTTCAACCGCCTGCCGGCCGATATCGCCATCATCACCAATATCGACCCCGAGCATATGGAACATTGGGGCAGCTTCGACGCGCTGCGCCAGGGCTTCTACAATTTCGCGTCCGGCATTCCCTTTTATGGTCTGGCCGTCTGCTGCACCGACCACCCCGAGGTTCAGTCCCTGGTCGGCAAGCTGACCGACCGCCGTGTCGTCACCTTTGGCTTCAACGCGCAGGCGGATGTCCGGGCCGTGAACCTGCGCTATGACAAGGGGATCGCGCATTTCGACATCGCCTTGCAGGGCGAAACCCCCGACGATGCGCTGACCCCCGTCATGATCGAAGGCTGCACCCTGCCAATGCCGGGCGATCACAACGTCTCGAACTGCCTGGCGGCGGTGGCCGTCGCCCGTCACCTTGGCATCAAGAAGTCCGAAATCCGCGAGGCCCTGGCCAAGTTCGGTGGCGTCGGTCGGCGTTTCACCCGAGTTGGAGAGATCGGCGGCGTGACCATCATCGACGATTACGGCCACCACCCGGTCGAAATCGCCGCCGTCCTGAAGGCCGCGCGCCAGGCGACCACGGGCCGGGTCATCGCCGTCCATCAGCCGCACCGTTATTCCCGCCTGTCGACGCTGTTCGACGATTTCTGCACCTGCTTCAACGAAGCCGATGTCGTGGCCATCGCCGATGTCTATGCCGCCGGAGAGGACCCGATCCCCGGTGCCGGGCGCGACGACCTGGTCGCGGGCCTGATCGCCCATGGCCACCGCCACGCCCGCGCCATCCTGTCCGAAGATGACCTGGAACGGCTGGTCCGCGAACAGGCACGACCGGGCGACATGGTCGTTTGCCTTGGGGCGGGGACGATCTCGGCCTGGGCCAACAACCTGCCGGCACGGCTGCAGGGACAGGCTGCATGACGGGCATCGCGCTGCCGCCATTCCCGGTGATCGCCCTTGCGCTGACCGGGATATGGCTGCTGGCCGCCTGTCTGGTGCCCCTTTTGCCAACCCGGCTGCGGCCGGCTGCGATCGTGACCCTGATCGTGCTGGGCGTTCCCAGCCTGGGTTGGCTGACGCTGCTTTGGGGGCCGGGGATCGGCGTGGCCAGCCTGGCGCTTGGGCTGCTGGCGCTGATCGTGCGTCCCCTGGGGCGCCGCCGCGTCGCGATACCGCCCGCGATCGATGGCGGGCAGCATCCGTGAACCCCTGGATCATCGCCGCGCTTTGCCTGGCCGGATCTGGCTTCATCGCCTGGGGCAGCGCAAGACTGAGGCTGCGCTGGCCGCTGGCGGTGCTGGCCTTGCTGCTGATGGCCATCGCCTTTCAGCTGCTTCATGCCGCGCGGGGGCGCGACGGGTTCCGCGATCTGGCGGCCATCGTGGCGCAGGCCTTCACCGTTCTGCCCGCCCTGCTGGGGATGGCGGTCGGTCTGGCCATCGCCCATATCCGGCACCACAAGGTCAGATGGCGCCGGGGCGCGGGTCTGGTCACGGCGGGCGCATCCTTGACGGCGCTAGGCGCCGCGGTGGCGACTTTCCTGATCTGACCTTCGGGCGCTGTTGACGCGCCGCGCGCCGCTGGCTACCACCTGACGCATGAGCTTTGACCTTCCCACGCCGCGCGGCACCCTGATCCCCGACCGTCCCCTGAACAGCCTGACATGGCTTCGCGTCGGAGGACCGGCCGATTGGCTGTTCCAGCCCGCCGATGCCGATGATCTGGCCGAATTCCTGGCGGCGCTGGACCCCGCGATCCCGGTTTTCCCGATGGGCGTGGGCAGCAACCTGATCGTGCGGGACGGTGGCATCCGTGGTGTGGTCGTGCGTCTTGGCCGGGCCTTCAACGCGGTCTCGGTCGAGGATGGCGTGATCACCGCAGGGGCCGCCGCACTGGATGCGCAGGTCGCGCGTCGCGCCGCCGAAGCGGGGCTGGACCTGACCTTCCTGCGCACCATTCCCGGCAGCATCGGCGGCGCGGTGCGGATGAATGCCGGTTGTTATGGCAGCTATGTTTCGGATCATCTGATCGAAATTCAGGTCGTGACGCGGCAGGGTGAACAGATCACCATGCCTGCCGCCGAACTGGGTTTTAGTTACCGCCATTCCGACATTCCCGCCGACTGGATCATCACGCAGGCGGTCTTTTCGGCCACGCCGGGCGATCCCGACGCGCTGCATGTCAAGATGGCCGACCAGCTGGCCCGTCGCGACGAAAGCCAGCCCACCGGCGAACGCAGCGCCGGATCGACCTTCCGCAACCCGGCGGGGTTCAGCTCGACCGGGCAGGCCGATGACACGCATGACCTGAAGGCATGGTCGCTGATCGACCGGGCGGGCTTGCGCGGTCACAGCTGGGGTGGGGCGCAGATGTCGGAAAAGCATCCCAATTTCCTGCTGAATACCGGTGCCGCCACCGCGGCAGAGCTGGAAGCCCTGGGCGAGTTGGTGCGTCGCCGCGTCATGGAAGACAGCGGGCATGACCTGCAATGGGAAGTCATCCGCATCGGCGACCCCCTGCCCGACGGCGAATAGGCGCGCAGCGTCGCCCAAGGCGCGTTAACGGAAAATTCAGTCTTTTGCGATACCCGCTTTGCATGTAACCTTGGGGGGCACGCGACACCCGGAACGGGTGCGACGTGGTGAATCTCAAGCCCGGATCAACCGGGCGCGAAAGGCGATAACGTGACGGGCAGGTCGAGCAGGACAGCCCACTCGGTCGCGATCCTGATGGGTGGCCCCTCGGCCGAGCGAGAGGTGTCGCTGTCATCGGGTCGCGAATGCGCGGCTGCGCTGCGGGTGGCAGGATATCAGGTAACCGAAATCGTGCTGGACGATGCCTTGGGCGACCAGGTCGTCCGGGCGCTGACCGAATGCCGGCCCGATGTCGTCTTCAACGCCCTGCACGGCAAATGGGGCGAAGATGGCTGCGTGCAGGGCCTTCTGGAATGGCTGGGGCTGCCCTATACCCATTCGGGCGTGCTGGCCTCGGCCTTGGCGATGGACAAGACGCGCGCCAAGGACGCCTTTCGCGCCGCAAACCTGCCCATCGTCGAAAGCGTGATCGCCGACGCCGATGAGGTCCGGCGCCGCCATGTGATTCCCGCCCCCTATGTGGTCAAGCCCAATGACGAAGGCTCCTCGGTGGGGGTCTATATCGTTCATGACGGCGCCAACCAGCCGCCGCAGCTGTCCGAAGACATGCCCGCGCGGGTGATGGTGGAAACCTATGCACCCGGTCGCGAACTGACGACCACGGTGATGGGCGATCGCGCGCTGGAGGTGACCGAGATCATCACCGACGGCTGGTACGACTATGCCGCGAAATACACCGTCGGCGGATCGCGCCACGTGATCCCCGCCCAGATCCCCGACGACATCCGCGATGCCTGCCTGTCGCTGGCGCGCCGGGCCCATGACGCCCTTGGTTGCACCGGCCTGACGCGGACCGATTTCCGGTGGGACGACACGCGCGGCGTCGACGGTCTGATCATCCTGGAAGTGAACACCCAGCCCGGAATGACGCCGACCTCGCTGGCGCCCGAACAGGCGGCCCATATCGGCATGGATTTCCCCGCCCTGATGCGGTGGATGGTGGAGGATGCGATGTGCCGGTCGTGATCGATCACCGCCCCGGAAAGCAGATCACCCCCGAACCCCCGCGCCAGCGGCGCGATCCTGCGCCATCGCGCCTGAAATATCGCCTTGAACGGATGTGGCTGACGCCGCTTTACCGTCGGATGGTCCGGGTGGGCGTGCCCGCCTTCCTGATCGCCATGATCGCGGGGCTATGGCTGGCCGACGAGGATCGGCGCGCGCTGCTGAAGGGCGGCATCGCCTCGGTTGTCGACACGATTCAGAGCCGCGAGGAATTCCAGGTCCGCACCATGACGATCGAGGGTGCGTCCCCGGTCGTCGAACGCGCCTTGCGGGCAATGCTGCCGGTCGACCTGCCGGCCTCCAGCTTCGATATCGACCTGCCTGCGCTGCGCATCCAGGTGATGCAGCTGGACGCGGTCGAAAGCATCGACCTGCGCGTCAAGCCGGGCGGCATCCTGTCGGCGGTGGTCAAGGAACGCGAACCCGCCATCCTGTGGCGGCGCGCCCGCGGGATCGAGATCCTGGATCGTGGCGGCCACCGCGTCGCCAGCGTCACCTCGCGCGAGGTGCGCCCCGAACTGCCGCTGATCTCGGGCGAGGGGGCGGATGTGGTGACCGCCGAGGCGCTGAACCTGTTCGACGCGGCCGGACCGATCCTGCCGCGGGTGCGCGGATTGGTGCGCCGGGGCGAACGTCGGTGGGACCTGGTGCTGGATCACGGCCAGCGGATCATGCTGCCCGCGCATGGCGCGGTCGTCGCGCTCGAGGCCGCCATCGCCCTTGACCGGGCCGAGGATCTGCTGGCGCGCGATGTCACGATCGTGGATCTGCGCGACCCGCAGCGTCCGGTCCTGCGTCTTGGTCTTGATGCCCGCAACACCATCCGCGGCGCGCGCGGCCTGACCCTGCTGGGGCCGGACGGGGCGCCGCTGCAAGAAGACGAACAGAAGAGCTGAAAATCGGCACGAAGGGGGGACGAAGCGAATGGCGGAATTGTACCAGACACAGCGCGCGATGCGGAACATGCGCCGGGCAGCCCTTCAAAGGGGCGTGATCGGCATCCTGGATATCGGCACATCGAAGATCGCCTGCCTGGTGCTGCGTTTCGACGGCACCGGCACCTTCCGCGAAACCGACGGCGTCGGGCCGATGGCGGGGCAGGTGAATTTTCGCGTCATCGGTGCGGCTTCGACCCGGTCGCGCGGCATGCGTCGCGGCCAGATCGAGACCATGGCCGAAACCGAGCGTGCCATCCGCACCGTCGTCGCCGCCGCGCAGAAGCTGGCCGGCGTGCGCATCGACCATGTGATCGCCTGCCTGTCGGGCGGCTCGCCTGCTTCATACGGATTGGCGGGAGAGATCACCCTGGCGGCGGGCAAGGTTGCCGAACATGACGTCGCCTCGGTCATGGCCGCCTGCGAGGTGCCCGATTTCGGTCGCGGCCGCGAGGTTCTGCACGCGCAACCGGTGAATTTCGCCGTCGATAACCGCTCCAGCCTGGCCGACCCGCGCGATCATGTCGGCAACAAGCTGTTCTGCGATATGCATGTGCTGACGCTGGACGGCGACGTGATGGGCAATCTGGTGCAGTGCATTCGCCGCTGCGACCTGGAACTGGCGGGCATCGCTTCGGCGCCCTATGCCTCGGCCCGGGCCAGCCTGGTCGAGGATGAACAGGAACTGGGCGCCGCCTGCATCGATTTCGGGGGCGGCGGAACGGGCGTTTCGATCTTCATCAAGAAGCACATGATCTTTTCCGATCACGTGCCGATCGGGGGCAACCTGATCACCCAGGACATCGCGCAGGGTCTGCGCGTGCCGCTGCCCGTGGCCGAACGTCTGAAGACGCTGGATGGCGGGGTCGAGGCGACCGGTCAGGACGACCGCGAGATGATCGATGTCGGCGGCAATACCGGCGATTGGGAAACCGACCGCCGCACCGTCAGCCGGGCCGATGTGATCGGCGTCATGCGCCCGCGTGTCGAGGAAATTCTGGAAAACGTGCGCGGCGTCCTGGATGCGGCAGGGTTCGACTACATGCCCAGCCAGCAGATCGTCCTGACGGGCGGCGGCAGCCAGATTCCGGGGTTGGACGGGCTGGCGGCCCGCATCCTGGGGCCGAACATCCGCTGCGGACGACCGCTGCGGATCGACGGTCTTGCGCATGAATTGACCGATCCCAGCTTTTCCAGCGCGGTGGGACTGGCCCTGTTTGCGGCCCATCCGCAGGATGAATGGTGGGACTTTGAAATGCCCGCCGACAATTACCCCGGACGCAGTTTCCGGCGCGCCTATCGCTGGTTCAAGAACAACTGGTAAGGCCTGCGAGACACAGAAAATATGGAGGTCGCATGATGTGGCCACCATATTCAGGCATTGTGGCAAGATACCGCCGAAACCATCCCTGAACATGGCCATATTTTGAATGGCGACTGTGTTTTTTGGGTGACGCTTGGCGAGGGAATGTTTACGATAGTCAGTAAATACGGGGATTCGAGCGGGCAGCCCGCGCCCGATAACGAAGCAGCGATTACAGGCGGACAGCATGAACCTCAATCTGATGATGAATGACGAAGAAGAGCTGAAGCCTCGCATCACCGTGTTCGGTGTGGGCGGGGCAGGCGGCAACGCGGTCAACAACATGATCCAGAAGCAGCTTGATGGTGTCGAGTTCGTGGTCGCGAATACCGATGCGCAGGCGCTGCAGCAGTCGCTGGCCACCAGCCGCGTGCAGATGGGTCCGAAGGTGACCGAAGGTCTGGGCGCTGGCGCCAAGCCGTCGATCGGCGCCAAGGCCGCCGAAGAGACGATCGAGGATATCGTCGATCACCTGATGGGCGCGCATATGTGCTTCATCACCGCCGGCATGGGCGGCGGCACCGGCACCGGTGCGGCCCCGATCATCGCCCAGGCCGCGCGCGAGATGGGCATCCTTACCGTTGGCGTCGTGACCAAGCCCTTCCAGTTCGAAGGCACCAAGCGGATGCGCCAGGCCGAGGAGGGCGTCGAGGCCCTGCAGAAGGTCGTGGACACGCTGATCATCATTCCGAACCAGAACCTGTTCCGCCTGGCCAACGAAAAAACCACCTTCACCGAGGCCTTCGCGATGGCCGACGACGTGCTGTACCAGGGCGTCAAGGGCGTGACCGACCTGATGGTCCGTCCCGGCTTGATCAACCTGGACTTTGCCGACGTTCGCGCCGTGATGGACGAGATGGGCAAGGCCATGATGGGCACCGGCGAAGCGACGGGCGAAAACCGTGCGCAGGAAGCCGCCGAACGTGCCATCGCCAACCCGCTGCTGGACGAGATCAGCCTGAACGGCGCCCGCGGCGTGCTGATCAACATCACCGGCGGCTATGACATGACCCTGTTCGAGCTGGACGAGGCCGCCAATGTCATCCGCGACAAGGTCGACAGCGACGCCAACATCATCGTCGGTTCGACCCTGGACCCGGACATGGACGGCAACATTCGCGTGTCGGTCGTGGCGACCGGTATCGATGCCGCTGCTGTCGTGGCCGAAGTTCCCTCGCCCCGCCGCAGCATGGCTGCTCCGCTGACGCAGAACCCTGTCGTGGGTTCGCAGGCGGAAGCCGAGCCCCAGATGCCGCAGCGCCGCGTGACACCCCCCGTCGCTCAGCAGCCCGAGCAGGCAGCCCCGCAGGCCCCCGCTGCCCGGACCGAGGAAGATATGCCGCAGCCGGCCTATCAGCCCAAGGATAACGCGCGTCAGGCCCCGGCGGCCCGCATCGACGACGATGCCTCGGCCTTCGTGGCACCCCGTGCGCCCCAGCCCGCGCGCGCCGGTCAACCCGCCCCCGAGGTGATGGACCGCCTGCGTCGCGCCGTCGACAACCACAACCAGACGGGCAGCGCCTCCGGCGCCCCCAAGCAGCAGCCCGCGCAGGGCACCGCCGCCCAAAGCCGGATGAGCGGCCTTGGCCGGATGCTGGAGCGGATGGCCGGTCATGGCGACCAGCCGATTGCGCAAAAGCCGTCCTCGTCTTCCATCGCCGAGCGTGTGAATGAACGCGTGGCGACCCGTGCCCGTCAGCAGGAGGCCGATTTCGACGATCTGGCCAGCCCCGACAGCGGGCAGGACAATGTCGAAATCCCGGCTTTCCTGCGTCGTCAGGCCAACTGAGCCCGATCACGAAACTGACATATGTTGAATGGACAGGGCCGCATCATGCGGCCCTTTTCCATTGCATATCCAGGCATTTGACACGATAGCTCCCCCAGACGCCGCAGGGCGGGGCGCAAGTGTTTCACTCCGTTACAATTCGTTAATTGAATGCTTTGACGTCTGATCCTAGCTGAACTGACACGGGCCGCGATGGCCGTGACCACAAGAACGAAGGCAGGCATGTCATGCAGGCGACATTGAAAGACAAGGTGGCATTTTCGGGCGTCGGGCTTCACTCGGGCGCCTCGGCGCAGCTGGTGATCCATCCGGCACCGGTCGGTCACGGCATCGTCTTTCGCCGGATCGACCTGACGCCTGCCGTCGATATTCCCGCCATCTGGAGCCAGGTGACCCCGTCGCCGTTGTGCACGCTGATGGATAATGGCGCGGGTGTCACCCTGTCGACCGTCGAACACGTGATGGCCGCCCTTGCCGGGACCGGCATTCATAACGCCTTGGTCACGGTGGACGGACCCGAGGTTCCGATTTTGGATGGATCTTCCGCCTTGTTCGTCGATGCGATTCTGGAAACCGGCATCGAACGCCAGAACGCCCCCTTGCGGGCGATCCGCGTCCTGCGTACCGTCGAGGTTCGTCGCGGCGACGCCTTTGCCCGTCTGAGCCCGGCCGATCATCTGGAGATCGATTTTCAGATCGATTTCGATGATGCCGCCATTGGGCATCAGGAAAAGCGGCTGGACATGGCCAATGGGGCCTTTCTGCGCGAGTTGGCCGACAGCCGGACCTTTTGTCGCGCCTCCGATGTCGAGACGATGCGTCAAAACGGTCTGGCCCTTGGCGGCACCTATCTGAACGCCGTCGTCGTCGATGGTGCGCAGGTTCTGTCGCCCGGCGGTCTGCGTCATCAGGACGAAGCCGTGCGCCACAAGATGTTGGATGCGACCGGCGATCTGGCATTGGCCGGTGCACCGTTGCTGGCACGCTATACCGGTCATCGTGCCGGTCATGCGATGACGAACCACCTGCTGCGCGCGCTGTTCGCCGATCCGACGGCTTGGACCTGGGAAACCTGTTCGGCCGATCTGGAAGATCGTCTTCCGGGTGCCCGGATCACGGAACATGCCGCGCTTCAGGCAGACATGGCCGCCTTTTCTTTTGCGGCCGAATGAAAGCGCCCGCGTGGCGGGGTCCGGGGCTGTCGTCATCGACGCCGCGCGAAAGCCACGCGGAATTCAACGGATTGCCATTTTGCGCCCCCTGATGTTCTGTGCTAGGAGGTGCCGGCAGCGCAGCCTTTCAAGGGCGGCCGCACGGCAGAATCGTAGGGCAGGGTGAAGATGGCGGGCTCGAAAATTTCGGCTTCGGTGATGGCTGTATTGCTGTCGGGCTTGGTTCTTGCGGGTTGCGCCGACAGTCGCGACACGGCGCGCAAGGAAAATCTTGACCGATTCACCGCGGAAGAAATCTATAAGCGGGGTGAGTTCGAGCTGGAGAACAGCGGCGAACCCGAAGAGGCCGTCTTCTATTTCAGCGAGATCGAACGTCTTTACCCCTATTCCGAATGGGCCAAGCGCGCCCTGATCATGCAGGCCTATGGCAACCACAAGGCCAAGAATTACGAAGAGGCGCGCGGCGCGGCACAGCGTTTCCTGGACACCTATCCTGGCGATGAGGATGCGGCCTATGCGCAGTATCTGCTGGCCTTGTCCTATTATGACCAGATCGACGACGTGGGCCGCGACCAGGGGCTGACCTTCCAGGCGCTGCAGGGGCTGCGCACCGTGATCGAGCAATATCCCGACAGCGAATATGCCCGCAGCGCCATCCTGAAATTCGACCTGGCCTTCGATCACCTTGCCGCCAAGGAAATGGAGATCGGTCGTTATTATCTGAAGCGCGGGCACTACGCGGCTGCGGTCAACCGTTTCCGCGTCGTGGTCGAGGAATTCCAGACGACGACCCAGACCCCCGAAGCGCTGCTGCGCTTGGTCGAGGCCTATATCGCCCTTGGCCTGCTGGACGAGGCGCAGACCGCCGGCGCCATCCTGGGCCACAACTTCCAGTCCTCGCCCTTCTACGAAGACGCCTTCCGCCAGCTGCGCGGTCGCGGCCTGTCGGCCGAGGCGAAGGGGGACAGCTGGCTGACCAACGTTTATCGCCAAACCATTGAAGGAAGATGGCTGTAGCCTTCCGCCCCACAGGCCGAGGTCGCGGTCCGACATCGCATGCTCCGATCGCTTGATATCCGCGACATGCTGCTGATCGAGCGGCTGGATCTGGGGTTCGGCCCCGGATTGAACGTCCTGACGGGTGAAACCGGCGCGGGCAAGTCGATCCTGCTGGATTGTCTGGGCTTTGTGCTAGGCTGGCGCAGCCGTGCCGACCTGGTCCGTCAGGGGGCGCAACAGGGCGAGGTCCAAGCCGTCTTCGATCTTCCCCCCGACCACCCCGCCCGCGCGGTCCTGTCCGATGCGGGCATCAGCGTCGAGGAAGACGAGCTGATCCTGCGCCGGGTCAACGGCCTTGATGGCCGCAAGACGGGCTGGGTCAACGACCGCCGCGTCTCGGGCGAAGTGTTGCGCAAGCTGTCGGAAACCCTGGTCGAACTGCATGGCCAGCATGATGACCGGGGGCTGTTGAACCCGCGCGGTCACCGCGCCTTGCTGGATGCTTTCGGTCTCATCGACACCAGGACCGTCCGGACCGCCTGGAATGCCCGCCGCGAGGCTGCACAACTACTGGCGCAGGCCGAAGCCGGGCTGGAAGCAGCCCGCCAGGAAGAGGAATTCCTGCGCCACGCCGTCGAAGAGATCGACAAACTGGCCCCCGAGCCCGGCGAGGAGCAAAGCCTGGACATTGCCCGGCGGCAGATGCAGGGGGCTGAACGCATCCGCGACGACGTCGCCCGAGCTTTGCAGTTGCTGGGGGGCGACGGGGCGGAAAAGGCGATGGTCGATGCCGGGCGCTGGCTTGAAGGCGTTTCGGATCAGGCCGAAGGTCGGCTCGATCCGCCCCTGGCTGCCTTGTCGCGCGCCTTGATCGAATTGGGCGAAGCGACCCGCGGTGTCGAGGACACGCTGAGTGCTCTTGATTTCGATCCCTATGCTCTTGAATCGACGGAAGAACGGCTGTTCGCCCTGCGCGCCTTGGCGCGCAAGCATGGCGTGATGGCCGATGACCTGGCGGCTTTGGGTCATGAATTGCGCGAAAGGCTGGGCCGTATCGACGCCGGAGAGGCGCAGATCGGCACCTTGCGCGCCGAAGCTGTGGCCGCCCAGCAAGCCTATGACGATGCCGCCGCGACTTTGACAGCCGAACGCACGCGCCATGCTCAGCAGCTGGACCGCGCCGTCACTGCCGAACTGGTCCCTTTGAAGATGGATCGTGCCGTCTTCGAAACGCGCATCAGCGAAGGTGAACCGGGACCCGAAGGGCGCGACATCGTGGCCTTCACGGTGGCCACCAACCCCGGCGCGCCCTCGGGGCCGTTGGACAAGATCGCGTCGGGCGGGGAATTGTCACGGTTCCTGCTGGCGTTGAAGGTCTGTCTGGCGCGGGGCAATGACGCCTTGGTGATGATCTTCGACGAGATTGACCGAGGTGTCGGCGGGGCAACCGCCGATGCGGTTGGCCGCAGGCTGCAGGCGCTGGCGCAGGGGTCGCAGGTCTTGGTGATCACGCATTCGCCGCAGGTCGCGGCTTTGGGCGCGGTGCATTTCCGGGTGGCCAAATCGGTGACGGATGGAATGACGACATCGAACGTGGTGGCCCTGGATCAACAGGAACGCACCGCGGAGATTGCGCGCATGCTGTCGGGGGATCGGATTACCGATGCAGCGACGGACGCCGCCAAGGCTCTGCTGGCAGGTTAGTCGCGCGATTTCGGCAGCGGCCGCAGGATCGAGATGATGCGCCCCGACCGGGCATCAAGCCGAACCAGATGCCCGGAGACGATCGCATATTTGCTGCCGGCGATATCGTTGCCCAAGCCGTAATTGCCGGGATTGCGGATGCGCTGGACCTGCCCCTTGTCGGGAACGGTGCCCATGGTCGGGCGTTCGGCCGGCTGCTTGGCTGCCACACTGGCCACGCGCAGGGAATCGGGCGCATAAGGCGTCAAAGAGCCGAGGCCTAGCCCCGTCATCAAAGTTGCCACTATGATCGTCTGCGCGTTCATCGATTGCGGTTCCTGCGTCCAAGTCTGATATCCCAACCAGCCTTTTGACGCAGAGTTCCGCCCTGTCCATCACGCAAATGCCGGATTCAGCGCCCTCGGGACGTGAATCTGGGCAACATGGCAGAAAAGTCACGGCCGCGGCCGTCCTCATCCTCGACAAACCGCTGATAGAGCTGTTGGGCCAGCTGGCCCATCGGAGTGTCGGCATCGGCGGATGTGGCAGCCTGCTGGGACAGGTTCAGATCCTTCAGCATCAGTTCGGCGGCAAAGCCGGGCTTGTAATCGTTGTCGGCAGGCGAGTTCGGCCCGATCCCCGGCGCGGGGCAATAGCTGTTCATCGACCAGCTGCTGCCCGAGCTGGTCGAGACGACGTCGAACATCTTGCCGCGATCAAGGCCCAGCTTGTCGGCAAGGGCAAAGGCCTCGCAGGTGGCGATCATCGTGACGCCCAGGATCATGTTGTTGCAGATCTTGGCGGATTGGCCCGCGCCGCTGTCGCCGCAGTGGACGGTTTTCTGGCCCATGATCGCCAGCAGCGGTTCGACCGTGTCGAAGGCGGTCTGTTCGCCGCCCACCATGAAGGTCAGCGTGCCGTTCTGCGCACCGCCGATGCCGCCCGAGACCGGCGCATCCAATGCGGCCAGTCCGGCTGCGCGCGCCTGTTCGGCCACCGCCCTGGCGCTGTCCACGTCGACGGTGGAACAATCGCAAAGCACCGCACCGGCCTGCATGACGGGGATGACGCTGTCGGCCACGGCCCGCAGGATCTGTCCGTTGGGCAGCATGGTGATGACGACTTCGGCGCCTTGGGCTGCGGCTTGGGCGCTGTCTGCGGCCGTGACGCCTGACGGCATGGGGGCTGCGGTGTCAAAGCCCGTCACCTGATGGCCGGCCTTGGCCAGGTTTGCGGCCATGGGCGCGCCCATGTTGCCCAATCCGATGAAACCGATCTTCATTCAGCATTCTCCCATGTCATGTCGTTGCCGCCCAAGGGGGCAAGCAGGGCCTGCACGGCCCCCGGCGATGCGTCTGCGGCCCATTTCGGGCTGCGGTCCTTGTCGATGATCTGGGCACGTATGCCCTCCAGAAAATCGGTGCTTTCGGTCGCGCGGGCGGTGAAGCGGTATTCCCGGCCAAGCGATTCCTGGATGCGCCGATCACCCCGTGCCGCCCGCACCATGGCAAGCCCCGCAGCCATCGACAGGGGCGAGTTGCGCCGCATCGCCTTCAGGCTCTCATCGTCGCCCGCCGCCGTGACGGCATTCAGGATATCGGCGACATGACGCCCGCCAAAGGCGGACAGATCGCGATCGGCCAACGGGGCCGCAGGGGGCTTTGCGCCCTTGATCCGATGAATGTCGCCGGTGTCCTCCAGCGCTGCGATCAGGTCGGGCCATTCGGCTTCGGGCAGATAGGTGTCGGCAAAGCCCGCGTGGATGGCATCGCCCGGACCCATCCGCGCCCCCGTCAGCGCCAGATATTCGCCGATCCGCCCCGGCGCGCGACCCAAGAGCCAGGTGCCGCCGACATCCGGGATCAGCCCGATGCCGCTTTCGGGCATGGCGATGCGGGTCGTGTCCCCGACGATGCGGTGGCTGGCATGCCCGCCCAAGCCCACGCCGCCGCCCATGACGAAGCCCTGCATGAAGGCCACCACCGGCTTGGGAAAATCCGCGATGGCCGCGTTCATCAGGTATTCGTCGCGAAAGAAATTGCGCCCGACCTGATGATCTCCCGCCCGTCCGGCGTGATAGACTGCGGCGATGTCGCCCCCCGCGCAAAAGGCCCGGTCGCCGGCAGCGTCCATGATGACCAGATCGACCGACGGATCGTCGCGCCAGTCGCTCAGCGCGGCAAGCACCGCCAGCGCCATGTCATGGTTCAGCGCGTTCAGCGCCCTTTCCCGCGTCAGGGTGATGCGCCCCGCGCGCCCTTGGATGCGAATGTTCAGGTCTTCCAAAGCCTTACCCCCGTTCGGCCAGCAGCGCCCGAGAGATGATCAGGCGCATGATCTCGTTCGTGCCCTCCAGGATCTGATGCACGCGCAGGTCGCGAACGATCTTCTCGATCCCGTAGTCGGCCAGATAACCATAGCCACCATGCAGTTGCAGGCACTGGTTGGCCACCTCGAATGCGCGGTCGGTCACGTGCAGCTTGGCCATGGCGCAGAATTTGCTGGCGTCAGGCGTGCCGTGATCCAGCTTCCATGCGGCCTGGCGCAGGAAGATGCGGCTGGATTGCAGGGCGGTCTCCATTTCCGCCAGCCGGAATTGCAGGGCCTGGAACTGGTCCAGCGATTTGCCGAAGGCGTGGCGTTCGCCCATATAGGCTAGCGTCGCGTCCAGCGCCGATTGAGCACCGCCCAGGGCCGCCGCCGCGATGTTCAGGCGCCCCCCGTCCAGACCCGCCATGGCATAGCTGAAGCCGCGCCCTTCCTGACCCAGCAGGTTGTCGGCCGGGATGGCACAATCGTCGAACTGGACCTGCGCGGTGGGCTGGGACCGCCAGCCCATCTTGTCTTCCAATGCCCCGAAGGAAAGGCCGGGCGTGCCGTTTTCAACCAGGACCGTGCTGATCCCCTTGGGTCCGCTGTCGCCGGTGCGGACCATGGCGATATAGACGTCGGAATAGCCGCCGCCAGAGATGAAGGCCTTGGTGCCGTTCAGCACCCAGCCATCATCGGCTGCCTTGGCCGTCGTGCGCAGGGCTGCCGCATCTGATCCGCTGCCCGGTTCGGTCAGGCAATAGCTGAAGATCCGCTTCATCGCACAAAGGTCCGGCAGCCAGCGGCTCTTGGCCTCATCGCTGCCAAACTTGTCGATCATGCCGCCGCACATGTTGTGGATCGACAGGAACGAGGCAACCGAAGGGCAGGCCATAGACAGCGCCTCGAAGACCAGTGTCCCGTCCAGGCGCGACAGGCCCGTCCCGCCATGATCGTCCGACACATAGAGCCCCCCCAGGCCCAGTTCGGCGACATCGGCCCACAGGTCGCGGGGAATGGTCCCTTGGGCCTCCCATTCGCGGGCAAAGGGGGCGATCCGGGATTGGCCGAAATCCCGTGCCATGTCGAAGATGGCCTGCTGTTCCTCGGTCAAAGCGAAATCCATGCGGCATCCCTCCCCAGATGTGCTGAATTGAACGAATGTTTAATTGCCAGATGTTGCCAGAATATTGCAAGGCCCGGCGGTCACAGGTCGCATGTGAACTGATCCATCAGGTGGCGGGTGACGGCTCGCATCGTTTCGGACGGGGTGGCACCGGCGTTGCGGGCGCGGGCGGCGACATCGCGCTGTGCCTGTGCCGCCGTGCCCTTGGCCACCATGTCGCGCAGCCGGGCCACCTGGGGCTGGCTGTCCAGCGCGTCGGCATCCTGCGCGATCAGGGCCAGCCAATCCTCGGCGATCGTTTCGAAGGGGACGATCTGACGGGCGCCGAAATCGATCAGCCCCTCGGACGTGCCATAGCGCATGGCCCGCCAGCGGTTTTCGCCCAGCAGGAAATTGTCGTATTCCCGCCAGCGGATGTTGCTGCGCGACAGCCGCCACAGCATTCGCAGCGTCGCCTGGATCAGGGCTGCCAGCGTCACGGCATCATCGATCCGGGGGCATGCGTCGCAGATGCGGGTTTCCAGCGTCGGGAACTTGTTGCTGGGGCGCAGGTCCCACCAGATCTTGCTGCTGTCCTCGATCACGCCAAGGTCGGTCAGTGCCGCGATCGAGCGTTCATATTCGTCCCAGCTGCGCATCAGCGGCGGCAGGCCGGTGCGCGGCATCCCCCCGAAAACCGTCGTGCGATAGGATGCCAGCCCCGTATCCTGCCCCTGCCAGAACGGGCTGGAGGCCGACAGCGCCAGCAGATGCGGCAGGAAATAGGACAGCTGGTTCATCAGGTCGATGCGCTGCGCCTTGTCGGGAATGCCCACATGGACATGCATCCCGCAGATCACCATCCGCTGCGCCACGCCGCCCAGGTCGCGCGACAGCTGGTTGTAGCGGTCCTTGTCGGTGTGGTCCTGATCGCGCCAATCGGCAAGCGGATGGCAGGAGGCCGAGATCGGTGCCAGCCCGTGATCGGCGGCGTGACGGGCCACGCTGGCGCGCAGGCGGCGCAGGTGGTCGCGCGCATCAGACACGGTGGCGCAGACGGGCGTCCCGATCTCGATCTGGCAGCGCAGGAACTCCGGGCTGACCTGATCGCCCAGATCGGCGGTGCAGGCGTCCATCAGGGCCTGCGGGGCAGGGGCCAGGTCGCCGCTATCGGCATCGACCAGAAGATATTCTTCCTCGATGCCCAGGGTAAAGTCGGGTTCGGTGGTCATGGGGCGGTTTTCCGTTCGTAGAAAAGCCCGTGGTCGCAACGGACCGGGGGTGCGTGCCCCCGGTCCATCCGGATCGTTCGGATCGGGCCGCGGATCAGTCCATGGCCTTGAAGTTGAACTCTCCGCCTTCCTTGATGCCCGAGGGCCAGCGTGCGGTCACGGTCTTGGTGCGCGTGTAAAAGCGGAACGCGTCCGGGCCGTGCTGGTTCAGGTCGCCAAAGCCGGATTTCTTCCAGCCGCCGAAGGTGTGATAGGCCAGCGGAACCGGGATCGGGACGTTGATGCCGACCATGCCGATATTGATGCGGCTGGCGAAATCGCGGGCCGTGTCGCCGTCGCGGGTATAGATGGCCGTGCCATTGCCGTATTCGTGGTCCATGGCCAGCTTGATCGCCTCTTCATAGCTGCCGGCGCGGACGGTCGACAGGACGGGGCCGAAGATCTCCTGGGTGTAGATGTCCATGTCGGGGGTGACGCGGTCGAACAGGTGCGGGCCGACGAAGAAGCCGTCCTCGTATCCCTGCAGGCTGAAATCGCGGCCATCGACGACCAGCTCGGCACCCTGATCGACGCCGGATTGGACCAGCCGCAGGATGTTTTCCTTGGCGGCCTTGGTGACGACCGGGCCGTAATCGACATCGTCGCCCGCGGTCCAGGGACCGACCTTCAGCTTCTCGATGCGCGGGACCAGCTTTTCGATCAGCGCATCGGCGGTCTTTTCACCCACCGGCACCGCGACCGAGATTGCCATGCAGCGTTCGCCCGCCGCGCCGTAACCGGCCCCGATCAGCGCGTCGGCGGCCTGATCCAGATCGGCGTCGGGCATGATGATCATGTGGTTCTTGGCGCCGCCAAAGCACTGCGCGCGCTTGCCGTTGGCCGAGGCGCGTTCATAGATGTATTGCGCGATCGGGGTCGATCCGACAAAGCCCACGGCCTGGATGGTCTCGTTGTCCAGGATCGCGTCGACGGTTTCCTTGTCGCCGTTGACGACCTGCAGGACGCCGTCGGGCAGGCCCGCCTCCTGCAGCAGCTTGGCCAGCATCAGCGGCACCGACGGGTCGCGTTCGGACGGCTTCAGGATCATCGCGTTGCCGCAGACCAGCGCCGGACCCATCTTCCACAGCGGGATCATGGCGGGAAAGTTGAAGGGCGTGATGCCCGCCACGACGCCAAGCGGCTGACGCATGGAATACATGTCGATGCCGGGGCCGGCGCTGTCGGTGAAATCGCCCTTCAGCAGATGCGGCGCGCCGATGCAGAATTCGATCACTTCCAGGCCGCGCTGGACGTCGCCCTTGGCGTCGGGGAAGGTCTTGCCGTGTTCGGCCGACAAGGCCTCGGCCAGCTTGTCCATGTCGCGGTTGATCAGGTCGACGAATTTCATCATCACGCGGGCGCGGCGCTGCGGGTTGGTGGCACCCCATGCGACCTGCGCCTTGGCGGCGCTTGCGACGGCGTCGTCCAGCTCGGCCTTGGTGGCCAGCGACAGGCGGGCCTGAACCTCGCCGGTGGCGGGGTTGAAGACGTCGGAAAAGCGGCCCGAGCCGCCCTTGGTTTCCTTGCCGTCGATCCAGTGATGAATCTCTTTCATGCTGTCCTCCTGTCTGATGTTGCGGGGACGATAGCCTTGCGGAAATGCCGGATAAAGGGGAATGGTGGCAAAAGGGTTTTGCGTTTTTGCAAAGGTATCGGCATGGATTGGGATGATCTGCGGATATTTCTGGCCGTGGCGCGGACGGAAAGCCTATCCTCGGCGGGGCGGCGGCTGGCCATGGATGCATCGACCGTCGGGCGCCGCATCGCGCGGCTGGAGGCGGCGGTGGGCGCGGCGCTGTTCCTGAAGACGCCCCAAGGTTACGCCCTGACCGCCGAAGGCGCGCGCCTGATCGCCCCCGCCGAGGCCGCCGAACAGGCCGCCGCCGCCGCGGTCGAGGGCGTGCGCCGCGACGCGGGTCTGACCGGGCAGCTGCGCATCGGTGCGCCCGACGGTTGTGCAAATTACCTGCTGCCGCAGGTGGCGCGCGATCTCTGCGACGCCCATCCGGGGCTGGAGATCCAGATCGTGGCCCTGCCGCGCGTGGTGAACCTGACAAAGCGAGAGGCCGACATGGCCATCGCCGTGTCACCCCCCGATACCGGCCGTCTGGTCGTGCAGCGGCTGACCGATTACCATCTGCACCTGGCCGCCCATCGCGATTATCTGGACCGCCACGCCCCGGTGCGCACGCTTCAGGATCTGCGCGGCCACCGGATCATCAGCTATATCCCCGACATGATCTTCGATCGCGAACTGGACTACCTCTCCGCGACGGGGCTTGAGACGGCGCAGATCAGCTCGAACTCGGTCGCGGTGCAGATGCAGGCGGTCAGGGCGGGGGCGGGGCTGGGGATCGTGCATGATTTCGCCATCCCCTTCGCGCCGGGCGTGACGCGGGTGCTGACGGGACACATCAGCCTGCGCCGCAGCTTCTGGCTGATCCGCCACGCCGATGACCGCGCCTCGCGTCGCCTGACCCTTCTGGCCGAGGCGTTGGCAGCGGGCCTGCGGGCCGAGGTTGCGCGCCTGGAAGGGCAGTTGACCGCCGGCGGCGATGGTCCCACTTGACGCGGGGCGATTGTGCGATTTTGATAAGGATAACCAAGCCGAAAAGGGGGCGTCTGATGCTGGTCAAGCAACTGCTGTCGATGAAATCGGATACGGACAAGCCGTGGATCGAAGCCGGGTTGATCGTGACGATCAAGCCCGATGCCACCCTGGCCGAGGCTGCCACCCTGCTGGCCGAACAGCGGATCGGGGCCGTCGTCGTGTCATCGAACGGGCGAACGCCCGAAGGCATCCTGTCGGAACGCGACATCGTGCGGCAATTGGGCAAGCACGGCCCCTCGGTGCTGTCCACCCCCATCAGCGGGGTGATGACCAAGGCCGTCCAGACCTGCAAGCCGGGCGACGAAGGCATGGCCGTCCTGCAAAGGATGAGCGAGGGCCGCTTCCGTCACATGCCGGTGGTCGATGCCGATGGCGACATGCTGGGCGTGGTGTCCATCGGGGATGCGGTCAGCGGCCGCCTGAAGGAACTGGCGGCCGAAAAGGACGCGCTGACCGGGATGATCATGGGCAGCTGACGCAACGCCCCCGGCATCACGAACTTGCAATCCGGGGGCAAATGCGGTTTGCCTGAAGGCCGATACCTTGAAACAGGACGTCAGCCTCATGCGCATCGGCCTCTATCCCGGCACTTTCGATCCGATCACATTGGGTCATATCGACATCATGCAACGTGCCATGGTGATGGTCGACCGCCTTGTGATCGGCGTCGCCATCAACCGTGACAAGGGGCCGCTGTTCAACCTGGAGGAACGGGTCGCGATGGTGCAGGCGGAATGCGATGCCATCGCCGCCAAGACGGGCGGCGAAATCATCGTGCATCCGTTCGAGAACCTGCTGATCGATTGCGCCCGCGATGTCGGCGCGACCATGATCGTGCGCGGGCTGCGCGCGGTGGCCGATTTCGAATATGAATTCCAGATGGTCGGCATGAACCGTGCCCTGGACCATGAAATCGAGACCGTCTTCCTGATGGCCGATGCCCGCAGGCAGGCGATCGCCTCGAAACTGGTCAAGGAGATTGCCCGGCTTGGCGGCGACGTGTCGAAATTCGTCACGCCGCCGGTCTGTCAGGCGCTGATGGCGCGGTTTGACCAGGGTTAGCCGCGAACCCGCTGGCGCTGTTCACCCAAGCCTTCGATCCCCAGACGCATGACCTGCCCGTCGCGCAGATAGACGGGCGGCTTCTGCCCCATCCCGACGCCCGGCGGCGTTCCCGTGGTGATGATGTCGCCCGGATGCAGCGTCGCCAGGCGCGAGCAATAGGCGACCAGCTCGGCCACGCCGAAGACCATGGTGCGGGTATTGCCGTCCTGCTGCATGGCGCCGTCGATTTCCAGCCAAAGGCGCAGGGCCTGCGGGTCGGGGACCTCGTCGCGGGTGACCATCCAGGGGCCGATGGGGCCAAAGCCGTCATAGCCCTTGCCCTTGTCCCAGGTCGGGCCGTGGTTGATCTGCCAATCGCGTTCGCTGATGTCGTTGACCACGCAATAGCCGGCGACATGGTCCAGCGCGTCTTCCACCCGGATGTCGCGGCCCGCATCGCCGATGACGACGCCCAGCTCGACCTCCCAATCGGTATGCTGCGAGCCTTTGGGCAAATGCAGGTCGTCATCGGGGCCGGCGATGCAGCTGTTCCACTTGGTGAAGACGATGGGTTCCGAGGGCACCTCCATCCCGGATTCGGCGGCGTGATCGGCATAGTTCAGCCCGATGGCGATGAACTTGCCCACGCCCGCCACGCAGGCACCCATGCGCAGGTCCTGCCCATCGACCAACGGCAGGCTGGCAGGGTCCAGATCGCGCAACCGCTGCAGCGACGCCGCCGTCAGAACGGACCCCGAAATATCGTCGACATGGCCCGACAGGTCGCGGACCCTTCCCGCATCGTCCAGCATTCCCGGCTTTTCGGCCCCGCCTGGCCCGTAACGCAGCAGTTTCATGTGATCGTCCCCCCATTGTTCGCGTTGTGACGGGACTGTGGCACCACGGGGCGCAATGTGGAATAGCGCATGAAAAAGACCCGCCGAAGCGGGCCTTGATGGTCATGTCGGGGCAATCACTCGGCCGGCGGGGCCAGCTTCTTGGTGCCGCCATTGGCCAGCGGGTCTTCCTGTCGCTGGACCGACCCTTCGAAATGGGCGCCCGATTCGATCGCGATGGTCTTGTGGATGATGTCGCCCTCGACGCGGGCCGAGGCGGTCAGACGCACCTTCAGGCCGCGAACGCGACCGATGACGCGACCATGCACGATGACGTCGTCGCCCACGATCTCGCCCTTGATGGTGGCGGATTCGCCGACCGTCAGCTGATGGGCGCGGATGTCGCCTTCGACCGTGCCCTCGATCTGGATGTCGCCCTGGGTCTTGATGTTGCCGACGACGGTCAGGTCCGATGACAGGACCGAGGGCGTCGTGCGCGCGCGGGGGGCAGCTGCCGGGGCGGCAGCGGCCTCGGGGCTGCGTTCGGGCGCGGCGGGTGCTGCAGCCTCGGGGGTGGGCTGCGGGCCCGACGATTGCTGCGGGCGGGTATTTTCGGTTACGCGGGTCTTAGAAAACATTGTCTGCTGCCTTGATGAAGCTCATCGGGTCCACGGCACGACCTTTCATGCGCACTTCGTAATGAAGATGCGGGCCGGTCGAACGTCCAGTATTTCCCATATCACCGATGAGGTCGCCTTGCGACACCTTATCGCCGACCTTGACGCGGATGCGGTTCAGGTGGCCATAGCGGGTTTCGGTGCCCAGTTCGTGCTGGATCTTGATCAGGTTGCCGTAACCGCTGGCACGACCGGCCTGGATCACGACGCCGTCGCCCGTGGCATAGATGGGCGTGCCCACGGGGCCCGCCATGTCGATGCCTTCATGCATCCGGCCCCACCGTCGCCCGAAGCCCGAGGTATAGCGGAAGCTGTCGCGCACGGGCATGGCCAACGGCAGCTTTTCGATCGCGATGCGATAGGTGTTCATCTGGTCCAGCGTGACGATGATCTGCCGGGCCTTGGTTTCCCCCTGGCTCAGCGCCGCGTTGCCGCGGGTCGAATAGGACATCGGCGTCAGCGGGCCGCCCTGACCGGAATAGCCGCGGCGAATTGTGTTCAGAACGTCGTCGGGGTTCATGCCCACCGACCGGAAGACATCGTCCAGCGGCTTGACCGACACGGAAACGGCGTCCTCCAGCTGGGCCAGGATCTCGTCGTTGCGGGCCAGGATCTGGTCGCGTTCGACGGCCAGTTCATGCGCGGTCAGCTGGGCCTCGGCGGCTTCCAGTTCGGCCGAGGCGCGCTGGTCGGCGGCGCTGCGCAATTCGTTCGACAGAATGTCCAGCGCGACCGAGAATTCGCCACTGCGATCCGGTGCGGCCTGGTCGTTCGCCTCGGCGGTGACGATGGCCTTGGCCTCGTCGCGTTCGCTGATCGCGTCGCGCAGCGTGGTCTGGACGGCATCAAGCCCGGTCTCGACCTCGCGGCGCTGCTGTTCGGATGTCAGCAGCTGGCTTTGCATCTTCGAGACCTGGTCCAGCGCGACCGTGAAACGGTTCTGCGCGGCCAGCGCCTCGGCGGCGCGGGCGTCGCGCTCGGCGGACAACTGGTCCAGACGCTCCTCGAAGGCCGATTGCGCGCGCAGCATCTGGTCGCGCGAATTGCCCGAACTGACCGCATCGATCACCAGGAAGGAACTGGCGACCAGCGTCCAGCCGAAGACCACGGTGATGCCGCTGATGCCGACAAGCTGGGTCACGGGGCGCAGGCGGACGAAACGCGTGGTGTCATCGGACCGCAGGAACAGACGCTGCTCGGGCAGCCATTTTTCCAGCGACGCGTTCAGTCGATCCATAACTGCCATTGTCTGACACTGTCCCTCGAATGCGCGCCTTCGATGAAGCATCTGACGCGTCGGTTCCGTTCAGCGTCGGGTAAACAGTACCTGTGCCTTCTTGGCAACAGGGTCGCGCCCTTGGGTTCCCTGAATTGGCGGATCTCTGCTGCTGTCGGCGGTAAATTGCCCAAAACCCACGGGGGCTATTGATTCTTCACGCTATTTCATAGGGCAGCGGTCCGTCGCGATCGGCCGGGATGCGCAGGGGGCGGTCCATCGGCGGCACGGAACGCTGATGACAATCGCGGCGGGGACAGATGCGGCACGAAATGCCGATCGGATCGAAGACCCGCGGCTTGGTCAGGTCCAGCCCGTCGGCATAGACCATCCCCTCGGCCTGGGTGACCTCGCATCCCAGACCGATGGCGAAACGGCGCACGGGCGCGTTGAAGGCGCCGGCATGTTTCGACACATCGCGCGACAGCAGCAGATAGCGGACCCCGTCCGGCGTCTCGGCCAGCTGGCGCAGAAAGCGGCCCGGCTGTTCGAACGCCTGATGCACGTTCCACAAGGGGCAGGCCCCGCCGAAGCGGGCGAATTGCAGGCGGGTCGCGGAATGGCGCTTGGTGATGGTGCCGGCCTGATCGACGCGGACAAAGAAGAAGGGCACCCCCTTGGCGCCGGGACGCTGCAGCGTCGACAGCCGATGGGCCACCTGCTCCAGCGACCCGCCGAACAGGTGGGACAGGCGTTCCAGGTCGTGACGCTCGGCCTTGGCGGCGGCCATGAAGGCGCGATAAGGCATCAGCGCGGCCCCCGCGAAGTAATTGGCCATGCCGACCCGCGCGATTTCGCGGGCTGTCTCGCTGCGGAAACGGGCCAGGTCCAGCGTCGCCTCCAGAAGGTCGTTCTGGCGTTCCAGGGCCACCAGGTGCAACAGCTGGAACAGGCGGGTCGCGGGTTCGGATGCGGCATTCACCAGGATCTGGTCGCCCTGCCTGCGAAAGACGGAATTGGCGGGCATTTCAGCCAGTTGGACCTGAATGTTGCGCTTGGCCAAGGCCGTGACGGCCAGCTGCCAGGGGTCCTGTCGCACGCCATCGGGACAGGCGAAATGTTCGGCGGCGCGGTCCACGGCATCGATATAGTTGTCGCAGTAATGGAAGAAGTCGCGGACCTCCTCCCACGGTGTGGACAGGCTGTTGCGGCCGTCGGCCCCAATCGCCTGATCCATCGCCGCCAGCCGTTCCTGTCCCTGCCGATGCGCGCGATAAAGGTCCAGGAAGGCGCGCGCCAGCACCGGCGCATTCGTTGCGGCCAGCCGCAGATCGGCCAGGGGTGGCGTGGCGTCGAACAGCGGATCGGCCAGCGCTTCCTGCATGTCGATGACCATGCGTTCGGCGTCGCCTGCCGCCAGCGTCGTCAGGTCCATGCCGAATTCCTGCGCCAGCCGCAGCAGCGCCCCCGCCGAGATCGGCCTGTGGTTGTTCTCCATCTGGGACAGATAGGGCAGCGAGACGCCAAGCGTCTCGGCAAAGCGCTTCTGGGTCAGGCCGGCACGGGCGCGCGTTTCGCGTAGCGCGCTGCCGGCATAGATCTTTTGCGTGGCCATGCTGTCCCCACCGTTGCAAAGCCAGTGTTAGCCTTTGCAAAGGCGCCGCGGCAAGTCCCCCGTGGCGGGGTCAGGCGGGCTGCATGATGCGGCGTTCGCGGTGAAAGACCCAGGCTATGGCCAGAAGCGATCCGAAGGCCGAACAGCACATGATCGTCAGCAGGGGCGTCGCCCCGCTGCCCGGTTGCAGCAGCGCCCCGGCCAGCGCCGAGAGCGCCGCCCCCCCCGCCACGGCCAGCGCGCCCCCCAGTCCCGACGCGGTTCCGGCCAGTTCGGGGCGGATGCTCATCATCCCGGCATTGGCATTGGGCAGGACCATGCCGTTGCCAAGGCCCATCGTGGCGATGGCCCCGAAGAAGATCAGCGGACGCACATGGCCCGCCAGATCGGCCAGCAGGCCCACGGTCAGCGCGACAAGGCAGGTGATCGCGCCGATCAGGATCATCCGGTTCAGCCCCAGCCGGGTCGAATTGCGGGCCGAGATGAAGTTGCCGGTGATATAGCCGATGCTGGGCGCGGCGAACCAATATCCCACCTGTGCCGGCGTCAGCCCGAAGACCTGGTCGCCCACGAACGGCGCCCCGCCCAGATAGGCGAAGAACGCCCCCGAGGACAGCGTCGCCGCGAGGCAATAGCCCCAGAACCGGTGCGATCGAAACAGGATCGGGTAATTCGCCATCTGCCGGCGCAGCGACATGCCGCCGTCGCGGACCGTTTCGCCCATGTCGCGCCAGGCGATGGCCAGGACGATCAGCGCCAGCAGCCCCATCACGGCGAAATTGGCCTGCCAGCCGAACAGTTCGTCCAGGACGCCGCCGAAGACCGGGGCCATCATCGGCACGACCGCCATGCCCATGGTGACATAGCCCAGCATCGAGGCCGCCCGATCCCCGTCATACAGATCGCGCACCACCGCGCGGGGCACCAGCATGCAGACGGTGATGACCGATTGCAGCAGCCGAAAGATCAGGAAGGTGGTGATGTCGCCCGCCAGCATGGTGCCGATCGTGGCCAGCAGGAACAGCACCAGCGACCACAGCACCACCGGCCTGCGCCCGAAGCGGTCGCTGATCGGCCCGCCCAGCAGCTGCAGCACCGCGCTGGCCCCGATATAGGCCGAGACCGACAGCTGCATGACCCCGTAATCCACGTCGAAATCCCGTGCCATGCCGGGCAGGGACGGCAGGAAGACGTTCATCGACAGTGCCGAGACGCCCGACAGGACGACAAGGGTCAGCAGGTGGGGGGCGGTTCGCGTTCGTGACATCGGCTTTCCTGGTCGCTCCGGTGCGGGCGCGACAGCTTCCACCGAATATGCAGATCGTGCAAGACTAGTGATCGACGAAAGGTGCGGCATTCCCCCACAGGTCCCTGACCCGCTGATCGCGCCCGCAGGACTCGCGATAGAGCTTGTAGGCCGAGGCCTTGGACCGGGGGCCGAAGCGCGTCAGGATCAGGTCGCCCTGCTTGTAGTAATCCTGGTGATAGGCATCGGCGTCATAGAAGGGCCCGGCATCCAGGATCGGGGTCACGATCTTCTGGCCCAGATCGGCGGCCGCCTGCGCCTTGGCGCGTTCGGCCGAACGGCGTTCGGCGGCATTGCGCACGAAGATGGCGGTGCGATAGCTGTCGCCCCTGTCGCAGAACTGCCCGCCGGGATCGGTGGGGTTCACCGATCGGAAGAACGCATACATCAGCTGGTCATAGCTGACCTTGGCGGGGTCATAGATAATGCGGGCGGCTTCGTAATGGCCGGTGCCGCCGTCGGTCACCTGTTCATAGCTGGGATTGGCCACGGCGCCGCCGGTAAAGCCGGAATAGACCTCGGCGACGCCGGCCATCTTTTCGAAATCGGCCTCGACGCACCAGAAGCAGCCCCCCGCCACGATGGCGGTTTCCTGCGCCTGGCTGAGCGCGGGGCCGGCGGCGAAACCAAGGGCGGCGGACGCCGCCAGCGCAAGGCGAAGGGAATGGGTCATGGGGCCTCCTGTGGTTCCCGCCATCGTGCGGGCAGGGGGCCTGTCGATCAAGTCAAGCGCGCGTGATGGCGGTCAATCCCACTGTGTCTGGCGGTCGCGGGCCAGGTTGCCAAAGCGGGTGAACTGGCCTTCGAAGGACAGTTCGACCGTGCCGATGGGACCGTGGCGCTGCTTGCCCAGAATGACCTCGGCTTTGCCATGGACGTTTTCCATGATCTGCTGCCACTTGGCCATCGCGTCCAGATCGGCATCCGAGGGCTTTTCGCGTTCTTTGTAATATTCCTCGCGGAAGACGAACATCACGATGTCGGCGTCCTGTTCGATCGAACCGGATTCGCGAAGGTCGCTCAGCTGCGGACGCTTGTCCTCGCGGTTTTCGACCTGGCGCGACAGCTGCGACAGGGCGATGACGGGGATATTCAGTTCCTTGGCGACGGCCTTCAGCCCTTGGGTGATTTCCGACACCTCGTTCACGCGGCTGTCCTTGGCCGATGCGGCCTTCAGCAGCTGAAGATAGTCGACCATCAGGACGTCCAGCCCATGCGTCCGCTTCAGCTTGCGGGCGCGGGCGGCCAGCTGGTTGATGGGCAAGGCGGGCGTGTCGTCGATGAACAGCGGGCAGTTCTGCAGCGCATGGGCCGCCTCGACGAAACGCCGGAACTCGGCCTCGTCCATGTTGCCTGAACGGATGCGTTCGCTTGGTACCTCGGCGGCCTCGGAGAGGATGCGTGCGGCCAGCTGTTCGGCCGACATCTCCAGGCTGAAAAAGCCCACGACCCCGCCTTCGACCGTGCCATGGGTGCCGTCGGGCTTTTCGCCCATCTTGTGGGCCTTGGCGATGTTGAAGGCGATGTTCGTGGCCAGCGATGTCTTGCCCATCGACGGGCGGCCCGCCAGGATGATCAGGTCCGAATTGTTCAGACCGCCCATCTTGCCGTCCAGATCGACCAGCCCGGTCGAGATGCCCGACAGTTTCCCGTCGCGCTGATAGGCGGCGTTGGCGACCTGCACGGCACCGGTGACGGCCTTGAGGAAGCTTTGGAAGCCGCGTTCCGCGACGCCCTGTTCACCCAGCTTGTAGAGCGTCTGTTCGGCGGCCTTGATCTGTTCCTCGGCCTCGTCGCCGACCTCGACCATGGAGGCGCGGGCGGTGATGTCCTGGCCCAACTGCATCAGTTCGCGGCGCAGGGCGAATTCGCGGATCATCTGGGCGTAGTCGCGCGCGGCATAGGCGCTGATCGCGGCGCTGGCCATGCGCGCCAGATAGGCCGGGCCGCCCAGTTCCTTCAGGCCCTCGTCGTTTTCCAGAAAGGCCTTGATGGTGACGGGGCTGGCCAAGGCGTTCTTGCGGATGCGTTCGCCGCAGATGTCGAAGATGCGGGCATGGACGGGGTGATAGAAATGGTCGCCCTTGATGATCTGGCTGACCCGGTCGAACACGTCGTTATTGGTCAGCAGCGCGCCCAGCAGCTGCTGCTCCGCCTCGAGCGAATAGGGGATCGATGTCTTTTCGCCCTCGTCGCTGTCCTGACCCGGGGTGATGACGCGTAGTCCGGTCATGTCCATGCCGCCTTCCTGATGTTCGAAGCTGCGAGTCTAACGCAAGACGGGGGCCGATGACACGACCCCCGCAAAAATTCCGGTTGATGGTTCTGTGGATAGCCTGTGGACAAATGGGCCCTCAGGCGTTCGCTTCCTGCCATTGACGGGGATTGGTCAGGAAGGTCTGGACCTCGGCCAGGGTGGCCTCGTCGAAGGATTGCTGTTCGCGGGCTTCGGCCAGCACGTCCCACCAGGTGCACAGGTGATGCAGCTGCACCCCGTGATCGGCCAGGCGTTGCGTGGTTTCCGGGAAGATGCCGTAATAGAAGATCACCGCCGTATGCGCGCAGGTCGCGCCGGTTTCGCGGATCGCATCCACGAAGGACAGCTTGGACCCGCCATCGGTGGTCAGATCCTCGACCAGCAGCACGCGCTGGCCTTCGGTCATCACGCCTTCGATGCGGGCGTTGCGGCCATAGCCCTTGGGCTTCTTTCGCACATAGGTCATGGGCAGCGACAGGCGTTCGGCCACCATGGCACCGAAGGGGATGCCCGCGGTTTCACCGCCCGCAACATTGTCAAAAGCCTCGAAGCCCGCGTCGCGCATGACGGTGGCGGCCATGAAATCCATCAACGTGGCGCGGACGCGCGGAAAGCTGATGATGCGGCGGCAATCGACATAGGTCGGCCCCTTCAGGCCGGACGCATAGGTGAAGGGCGTTTCGGCATTGAAGTCGACGGCCTTGATTTCCAGCAGCATCCGGGCGGTCAGGCGGGCGATCTCGTCGCGCGTGGGGAAAGTCAGGCTCATGCGGTCTCCGGGTGCCAAAAGAGGGGGAAGCCGGGGTCGAAGACGGTCACGACCTCGTCCCCGGCGGAAATGGTGGCGGGATAGGGGGCGGGCGTGTCGCGGCGCACCAGCGTGATGCGATCCTCGGACGGCGCCATGCGATAGAAGGCCGCCCCGTTCAGGCTGGTGAAGGCCTCCAGCCGGTCCAGCGCGTCTTCATCTTGGAAGACCTGCGCCAAGATCGACATGGTGTTCGGTGCGGTGAAGCAACCCGCGCAGCCGCAGGGCTGCAGCTTGGCCCTGTCGGGATGGGGCGCGCTGTCGGTGCCCAGGAAAAAACGACCCTCGCCGCTGGTGGCGGCCTGGCGCAGCGCCAGACGGTGGCTTTCGCGCTTGGCCACAGGCAGGCAATAGTAATGTGGCCGGATGCCGCCTGCCAGAATGGCGTTGCGGTTGATGACCAGATGGTGCGTCGTGATCGTCGCGGCCAGATCATCCCCGCCCGAACGCGCGTAATCCACCCCGTCCGAGGTGGTGATATGCTCCATCACCACCCGCAGCCCCGGCACCTTGCGGCGGATCGGATCCAGCACGCGGTCAATGAACACGGCCTCGCGGTCGAAGATGTCGACGGCCGCGTCGGTGACCTCTCCGTGGACGCACAGGGTGATGCCATGTTCGGCCATCGCCTCCAGCACCGGGCGGACGCGGTCCATGTCGGTCACGCCGCTGTCGGAATTGGTCGTGGCACCGGCGGGATACAGCTTGACCGCGCGGATGATGCCGGCCTGGAAGGCGGCAACGACATCGGCAGGATCGGTCGCATCGGTCAGATACAGCGTCATCTGCGGCTGCAACGCCGCGCCCGCGGGCAGGGCCGCCATGATCCGGTCGCGATAGGCCGCGGCCTGCGCGCCCGTCACCACCGGGGGCACCAGGTTCGGCATGATGATCGCGCGGCCGAAGCCTGCGGAATGGGGGGCCACGGCCTTCAGCATCGCGCCATCGCGCAGATGCAGGTGCCAGTCGTCGGGGCGGCGAAGCGTCAGCGTCTGTGTCATGGATGTGCCTTTTACATTGTCATGGCGTCTTGCCAAGCGTCAGCTGCATGTTTCTTGGAACCTTGCGCCCTTGGTCGCGGTTGCCCATGACGATCTGAGCAGGCACCCTGGGTCATCCGATCCCGCCGGTGCCGTCGCAACACAGAAAGATCCGTACATGAACATGATGATGCCCATGGTGCTGCCAGCCGCGCAAATGCGCCTTGTCACCCAGTTTTCCCGCATGGCGATCGAATCCCAGCTGATCATCGGCATGCGGATGGCTGGCATGATGGGGCTGATGCCCCAGGCCCCGGGCGAGAATTTCCGCATGATCGCCGAAAAGCAGGCCGCCGCGTCCGAGGCGATGTTCGCCGTCGCCAAGGCGGGCATGATCGGTGCCAGCCCCGAACGCATGATGTCGGCCGCGCTTCGCCCCTATGGCAAGCGCACCCGCGCCAACAGCCGCCGCCTGACCGCCAAGAAGGACTGAGGGGGAACGGTCTTCGCCCCCCATGGTTGTCTTGATGACAACGAACCAAAGGGGGGCGGGATGAAGACGGCATTGATCACGGGCGGTGCGCAGGGCATCGGCAAAGGCATCGTCGCAAGGTTGCGCCAGGACGGCTGGCGCGTCGCGGCGATGGATCTGGACGGACAGGCCCTGTCCGAACTGGCCGAGGAAGACAGCCACATCCTGACCCTGTCAGCCGATGTCGGCGACGAAAGTCAGGTCGCGTCGGCGTTTGATCAGATGCAGGATTGGCTGGACGGTCAGGGTCTGGACCTGCTGGTCTGCAACGCCGGCATAGCCGACCCTGTCGGCGGACCCATCGAGAACTTGTCACTGGTTGATTGGCGGCGTTGGCAGGACAGCCATGTGACGGGGGCATTTCTGTGCACGCGCGCCGCCGTGCCGCTGCTGCGCAAGGCGGGGGGCTGCATCGTGATGATGTCATCGACCCGCGCCCAGCAGTCCGAACCGCAGACCGAGGCCTATTCCGCCGCCAAGGGGGCGCTGACGGCGTTCACCCGGGCGCTGTCGGTCAGCCTGGGTCCCGATATTCGCGCCAATTGCATCCTGCCCGGCTGGATTGAAACCGCGCCATGGCAAAAGCGCGCGAACCGCAAATGCCCCGAACATTCGCATACCGACATGGCGCAGCATCCGGCAGGGCGGGTGGGCAGACCGGCGGACGTGGCGGCATTGGTCGCCTGGCTTGCCTCGGACGAAGCCGGCTTCATCACGGGGCAGGATTTCGTGGTCGATGGCGGCATGAGCGTCAAAATGATCTATGCCGAATGAAAAGGGCGGCGGGTTGAACCCGTCGCCCTTTCGCCGTCAGATTGGGATCGTTCAAATCAGCTTGCCCATCGCGACCGCGGTGTCGGACATGCGGTTCGAGAAGCCCCATTCATTGTCGTACCAGGTCAGGATGCGGACCATTCGGCCTTCCATGACCTTGGTCTGATCCATGTGGAAGATCGACGAATGCGGGTCATGGTTGAAGTCGGACGACACCAGCGGCTCTTCGGTATAGCCCAGAATGCCCTTCAGCGGACCGTCGGCCGCGGCCTTGATGGCGGCGTTGATTTCTTCGACGGTGGTGTCGCGGCTGGCTTCGAAGGTCAGGTCGACGACGGAAACGTTCGGCGTCGGCACGCGGATGGCGACGCCGTCCAGCTTGCCCTTCAGCTCCGGCAGCACCAGGCCCACGGCCTTGGCGGCCCCGGTCGAGGTCGGGATCATCGACAGCGCCGCGGCGCGGGCGCGGTACAGGTCCTTGTGCATCGTGTCCAGCGTCGGCTGGTCGCCGGTATAGCTGTGGATGGTGGTCATGAAACCGCGATCGATGCCGATCGTGTCGTTCAGGACCTTGACCACCGGAGACAGGCAGTTGGTGGTGCAGCTGGCGTTCGAGACGACGATGTCGTCGGCGGTCAGCGTGTCGTCGTTGACGCCGAAGACGATGGTCTTGTCGGCATTTTCGCCGGGTGCCGAGATCAGGACGCGCTTGGCACCGGTCTGCAGGTGCGGCTGGACCTTTTCCTTCGAGGTGAAGATGCCGGTGCATTCCATGATCACATCGACATCGCCCCAAGGCAGTTCGGCCGGGTTGCGGATGGCGGTCACCTTGATCGGGCCGCGGCCCACGTCGATCGAGGAACCATCCACGGTGACCGTTGCCGGAAAGCGGCCATGCACGCTGTCATAGCGCAGCAGGTGGGCGTTCGTTTCGACCGGGCCCAGATCGTTGATGGCGACAACCTCGATATCGGTGCGTCCCGATTCGATGATTGCGCGCAGGACGTTGCGACCGATACGGCCGAAGCCATTGATGGCGACCTTGACTGCCATGGGTACCCCTCTTGAGCAGGTGACGGTTGCACATCCTCTAACGTGACGGCAACCCTGATGCAAACGCGACAATGGCGCAGATGACGACCTAGCGCCAGAAGGCGCAATATTCGATGAACCGATCCATCGTCTTGCCGACGAACAGCGGCAGATCACCCCCCAGCCAGACCTGATCGACAAGAAAGGCGGCGGCGATCAGCAGCAGCAGGGCGATTGCGATTTGATTGGTCATCTGCGCCTCCGATCGGTGGTTTATCACGCGGCGCGCCTTCGGGGGCAAGACGCTTTCACGCCGTCCTATTCATCGTCCTGCGGCATGCGCAGCGTGATCTGGCCCTCCTCCTGCAGGCGGCGGATGGTGGCGACGACTTCGGTCTTGGCGTCTTCGACATCCTTGGCGCGGGGCTTGCCAAGCGCCTCGCGTTCCTCGCGCAGGCCGTCGGCCATGCGCTGCGACAGGTTCGACAGGATGAACTCCGCCGCCGCCTGATCGGCGGGTTCGGTTGCCGCCAGCGCCCGGATCAGGGCCGCCTGATCGACATCGCGCACGATGCGCGGCACCTCGCGCGGTTCGACGCGGGTGGGGATATGGCCAAAGATGAAGATCGCCTTGCGCACCCCTTCGGCAAAGCTCGTGTCGCGTTCCTCCAGCACCTGCAGCACGTCATCGCGCAGATCGGCGGTGGCAAAGTTCAGGATGGCGCCCATGCGGTCGGCGGCTGGCGTGGCGATGGCGGGTTTGGGCAGGGCGTCGGCGGCCTGCAACAAAACCAGCCCCACGCGTTTCAGCGCATCAGGCGTGACCGCGGCCGTCATCGACATGGCCTGGGCCACGGACCGCGCCCGGTCCCGCGACAAGGCCAGAAAGGTGGCCGAGGCCGCTTCGACCGGCAGCTTGGACATCATCAGGGCAACCAGTTCGACAGATTCCGCCTGGGCCAGCTTGATCAGCACGTCATTGGGCAGCGCGCAGATGCGCCCCCACGGGTCACCACGCCCCGAAATGGCATCCGCCTGGCGCACCCGGTCGCTGCTGGCATCGGAAATGCGTGCGCCCAGCATTGCCAGCGTGCCGTCCATGTCGCCCGGGAAGGTGACGCCCACCGATTCAAGCCGGTCGCAGAATTCGGTGATCACGGCATCGCGCGTCTGCCGGTCGATCAGCTGCATCCCGGCCATTTCCTGCGCCAGAAGCGTCTGCGCGTCGCTGTTCAGCCGGTCCAGCCCCGCGACCTGATCGTCGTCCAGCAGAAGGCGCACGATAACCGCCGCCTTCTGCCTCTGGCTAAGCCCGATCTGCGTCGTCATCACTGCCCCCATGGTGGTCATCATCCTGACCGCCACATTGGCAGAACAACCCTAACGCAAG
Source organism: Paracoccus sp. SM22M-07 (assembly GCF_001887735.1). Classification (NCBI taxonomy): domain Bacteria; kingdom Pseudomonadati; phylum Pseudomonadota; class Alphaproteobacteria; order Rhodobacterales; family Paracoccaceae; genus Paracoccus; species Paracoccus sp. SM22M-07. Next base: position 110,422 of record NZ_JPKW01000005.1, on the reverse strand, counting down.
GTTATCAGGCGGGCGCTTTTACAGGGGCGCCTGTTCGAAAACCCGCTTGAAGATCGTGTCGACATGCTTGGTGTGATAGCCAAGGTCGAACTTCTCCTCGATCTGGGCGGGCGACAGGGCGGCGGTGACTTCGGCATCACCCAGCAGCTCGGTCTTGAAGTCGGCGCCCTTTTCCCAGACCTTCATCGCGTTGCGCTGAACCAGGCGATAGCTGTCCTCGCGGCTGACACCGGCTTGCGTCAGGGCCAGCAGCACCCGCTGCGACATGACCAACCCCTTGAACTGGTTCATGTTGCGCAGCATGTTTTCGGGATAGATGACCAGCTTGTCGACGACGCCCGCCAGACGGTTCAGCGCGAAATCCAGCGTGATGGTCGCATCGGGGGCGATGCCGCGTTCGACCGAGGAATGGCTGATGTCGCGTTCATGCCACAGCGCCACGTTCTCCATCGCGGGGATGACGGCCATGCGGATCAGGCGCGCCAGACCGGTCAGGTTTTCCGTCAGCACCGGGTTGCGCTTGTGGGGCATCGCGGACGATCCCTTCTGGCCGGCGCTGAAGAATTCCTCGGCTTCCAGAACCTCGGTCCGCTGCATGTGGCGGATCTCGATGGCGACGTTCTCGATGCTGCTGGCGATGACGCCCAGCACGGCAAAGAACATCGCGTGGCGGTCGCGCGGAATGACCTGGGTGCTGATGGGTTCGGGGCGCAGGCCCAGTTTCGCGCAGACATGCTCCTCGACCGCGGGGTCGATATTGGCGAAGGTGCCGACGGCGCCGCTGATCGCGCCGGTCGCGATTTCATCGCGCGCGGCCAGCAGGCGGGCGCGGCCCCGGGCCATTTCGGCATAGAAGCGCGCGAAGGTCAGGCCCATCGTGGTCGGTTCGGCATGGATGCCATGGCTGCGGCCGATGCGGACCGTGTCCTTGTGTTCATAGGCGCGGCGCTTCAGCGCCTCCAGCAGCTTGTCCATGTCGGCCAGCAGGATGTCGGCGGCGCGCACCAGCTGGACGTTCAGCGTCGTGTCCAGCACATCGCTGCTGGTCATGCCCTGGTGCACGAAACGCGCCTGGTCGCTGCCCACATGTTCGGCCAGATGGGTCAGGAAGGCGATGACGTCATGCTTGGTGACGGCTTCGATCTCATCGATGCGGGCGACGTCGAATTCGACATCCTTGGCCTTCCACACCGCATCCGCGTTTTCGCGCGGGATCACGCCCAGATCGGCTTGGGCATCGCAGGCATGGGCCTCGATCTCGTACCAGATGCGGAACTTGGTTTCGGGGGACCAGATGGCGACCATTTCGGGGCGGGAATAACGCGGGATCATGGGGGCTCCTTTCGGTTGTCGTGGGCATAGCCTCGACGTGCCGCAGGGGCAAGTTTTCATCACGCCCGCGTGCATTCGCGCGGAACATTCCGCCCCGATGGCGGGTTCGGTCCACAAGAACCGACATTCAAGACGAGGTACGCCATGCGCCGCCCCCACGACCCCCATCCCGAGCTGACCGAAGCCGATCACACCAGCCAGACGCGCTTTGGCCCCCGCCCCGTTCCCGAAGGCCACAAGACGGGCAGCCCCTATCCCCATCGCCCGATGCGTTCCACCAAGGTGCCGCCTTCGGGACGGGTGTCGCCCGACGGGCGCCAGGCGTGGCCCGAACCGTCGCTGACCGCCAAGATCATCGTCTGGGGCGGCATGGCGTTGGGCGTGGCCGGCATCACGGCAGCCACCTCGATCGCGGCGCGCAAGCTGGTCGCCAGCGACCGCCCCGAACCGCCGCGCCTGACAGGTCCCGCGCCGGTCGCCCCCCGCTTTGCCCAGCTGGAGGAAGACGACCGCGAGGCCATGCGCCGTCGCGTCCGTGCCCAGGCCCGCGACGATGCCGCCCAAAAGGCGCGTCTGCGGTCCAAGGCAGGGCAGGGTCGCGACCGGGGCAATTTCGCCAAGGACCTGACGCGCACCGCGACCGAGCTGACCGATGGTCTGAACGGGGTCGCCCAATCGCTGGTCACGGCCTTTGACAGCTTCCGTGGCGTGTCCCGTCAGGCGACCACGATCGTGGCCGATTTCGTGGCTGCCGCCGATCAACTGAAATCCATGGTGAATGGCGCACCGGGCCCGGCACCGGCACCGCGCAGTGCGCCCGCAGAACGTGCGGCCGCTGCCCCGCAGGCACCTTCGGATCGTGCGCGGGATGCGGATGAAAACCGGATCAACCGGTTGTAAGGCTGGCACAAAGCATGAAGGAACAGATGATGCAGGACAGGCCGGGCGTACTCAGCGCGATCTTCGACCCCTTGGACGATCAGACCCGCAGCCGGTTCGGCCTGGCCGAAAGCAAGGCGGATAAACCCGCCTTGCAACCCGATTCCCTGCCCAAAGGCCGTCCGCCGCGCCTGCGCGACCTTGGCTTTCGCGATATCGTGGCCTTGTGCAAATCCATCTTCACCCAGATCGGAGAGGATCGCGTCACCTCGGTCGCGGGGGGCGTGACCTTCTTTGGCTTGTTGTCGCTGTTCCCCGCCATCACCGCTTTCGTGTCGCTCTATGGTCTTCTGGCGGACCCTGCGACCATCCAGTCGCATCTGGAAATGCTGCAGAGCTTTCTGCCCTCCAGTTCGCTGGACATCATCCGCGAACAGGTCTCGTCGATCACCTCGGCATCCTCGGGGGCCTTGTCGCTGGCGGGGATCGTCGCGCTGCTGGTGGCCTTCTGGTCGGCAAATGGCGGGATGAAGGCACTGTTGTCGGCACTGAACGTCGCCTTCTTTCAGCATGAAACGCGCAGCTTCCTGCGCCTGAACATCGTCGCGATGGCCTTCACCATCGGGGGCCTGCTGCTGATCGCCCTGATGCTGGTCGTGATTGCGGTGGTTCCCATCGTCCTTGGGTATTTGCCCCTTGGCCTGGGCAGCGAAACCTTCGTCGCCCTGATCCGCTGGCCCATCATGTTCAGCGTGCTGGTCCTGGCGCTGGCTGCGATCTATCGCTGGGGCCCGGCATTGCCCGACGCGCGCTGGCGCTGGATTTCGCCCGGTGCCTTGTTCGCCGCGGTGGCGCTGGTGGTCACCTCGATGCTGTTTTCCTGGTATGCGGCCAATTTCGCCGATTACAACGAAACCTACGGTTCCTTGGGGGCGGTCGTCGCGCTGATGACATGGCTGTGGCTGAACGCGACCATCGTGCTGGTCGGCGCCGAGATCAATTCCGAGCTGGATCGCCATCTGCGCAAGATGGCCGGTCTGAAACCCTTGGCATCGACTGGTCAGAACGCATCCTGATGGCTTCACCCTATATCCCGCTGATCACCGCCATCGTGCTCGAGGTGCTGGGCACCTCGATGCTGCAACGATCGGAACAGTTCACCCGGCTGTGGCCGACATTGGCGATGACGCTGTGCTATCTGGCCAGCTTCTATCTGCTGTCGGTCAGCCTGAAGGTCCTGCCTCTTGGCGTCGCCTATGCCATCTGGAGCGCCTGTGGCGTCGCCTTGGTCGCCGTCATCGGTCTGGTCGTCTTCGGCCAAAGGCTGGATATGCCCGCCGTGCTGGGGCTGACGCTGATTGTGGCCGGGGTGGTGGTGATCAACGTCTTTTCCAACACCGTCGGGCATTAACGCTCGGTCAGCTTCAATTCGATGCGGCGGTTCAAGGCGCGGTCCTCGGGGGTGTCCTGCGGCGCGATGGGGCGCGTGTCGGCAAATCCCGTAGGGGCCAGACGGTTCGCGGGAAAGCCCAGTTCGTCCGTCAGATAGCGAACCACCGCCAGGGCGCGACCCTGGCTCAGTTCCCAGTTGTCACGATACCGCCCGGTGCCCGACAGGGGCAGACTGTCGGTATGACCATCAACGCGGATGATCCAATCGATCTCGGCGGGGATCTCATCCGAGATCTCGGTCAGCAGCACGGCCAGCTCCGCAATCTGGTCGCGACCCGCGGGCGAGAGCGTCGCCTCACCCGGGTCGAACAGCACTTCCGACTGAAACACGAAGCGGTCGCCCACCACCTTGACGCCGTCGCGTCCCGACAGGATCTGCGACAGCCGGCCAAAGAATTCCGACCGATAGCGGGCAAGGTCCTGCGCCTCGGCCTCGGCGGCCTGGCGGGCCTCCTCCTCCAGCGCCAGCCGCCTGCGCGATTCGTCGGCGGCCCGCAGCAGGGCGGCATTCAGCTGCTGGCCCAGTTCGGCGACCTGCAATTCGGCCTGATCCTGTTCCTCTCCGGCGGTTTGCAGCAGGGCTTGCAGCGACCCCAACTGCGCCGTCAATTGGGCGACCTGTTCGTTCAGCAGGGCGACGCGGCGCTGGCTATCCTCGGTCAGGTCGTCCTGCTTGGCCAGTTCCTGGCGCGCGGTGGCCAGCAATGCGGCCTGGCGTTCGGCCTCATCCATCCGGCGCGCGGCCTGAAGGTCGGCCTCGTCCTTGGCGGCATTCGCGGCGGCCAGCAGGGTCAGCGTGTCTTCGGCCTGCCGGCGCTGCTCCTCCAGTGCCAGGGTCATGGCGGTCAACTCGCTGTCGGCGGTCTCCAACCGGTCCCGCAACAGACGCGCGGCCTCGGCCTCGGCCAGGCGGTCCTGTTCGGCCCGGCTCAGGTCGTTCCGGGCCGTGTCCAGCGCCTGATCGGCTTCGGCGTTGCGGGCGCGCAGGTCAGCGACCAGCGCCTGCAGCGCATCACGCCGGGCTGCGGCCAGTCGGGCGGTTTCCGCCGCCGCATCCGTTTCCTGACGCGCGGCCGCCACGGCCATCTGCGCCGCCGAGGCGCGTTCTTCGGCGGCGCTCACCTCCAACTGCAGCTGTTCCACACGCGCCGCATCGGTCGCGCGGGCGGCCAGCAGGGTGGCGACCTCGGCTTCGAAATCGGTCAGCCGTGACTGTGCGGTGGCCAGCTCTTGCCGGCCCTGGTCCAGCTGGCTGCGCAGGCGGGTGATGCGGGCGGCGCGTTCGCGGGCGGCGGCTTCGGCATCGGCGGCACGTTCGGTCTGGGCCTGCAGATCGCTGGCCAGCGTGTCGCGTTCGTCATTGGCCGCACCAAGCGCGCGGTTCAGGGATGCCACCTGCTGGCCCAGCCCCTCCAGCTGCTGCTGCTGATCCGAGATGACCTGTCCCTGGTCGCTGATCGTGCTGTCCTGTGTCGTGATCTGTTCACGCAGGACCGATTGCACCACCATGAAGATGGTCAGCACGAACATCAGCACCATCAACAGCGCCGTCATCGCATCCACGAAGCCCGGCCAGATCGTGGCCGAGAAGCGCTGTGCCGAAGAACCCCGGGCCAGACGCATCACCTAGGCCCCCCGATGCGGGATCAGCGGATCATCCGGCAGCCGGTCGTCCCGGAAGGGATCGCTGAAGCGCGCGGCCCGCACGGCGCGGGTCAGGACCAGGATGTCCGAGCGCAGTTCGGCCACCATTTCATCGCGGCCTTCGTTCAGCTGGGCCGTCATGCTGGCCAGCGCATCCTCCAGCCGCGACAGGTCGGGGGCGGTCTGGGGGCGACTGGCCAGGGCCGTCAGCAGCCTGTCCTGCCCGTCCGCCAGCCGGTTCAGGCTGTCGATCAGCGTGGCGTTGCCATCATCGGGGCGCTGGACCAGCGCCTCGATCGCCTGCGCCATGACGACGACGCGTTCATCGGCCATCAGGGCGGCTTCCTCGCGCATGGTGTCGCGGTCGGCGTGATAGCTTTGCAGGCGGTCCATCTGCCCGGCCATCTGTTCTAGGAAACCCGCCAGGGCGGCCTGATCGACGCCGTCGCCTTCGCTTCCTGCCAGGCTGATGCGGGTAAAGCCCGACATCCACTCCTCCAGCTCGCGATAGAAGCGGTTCTGGCCATGGGTCACGAACAGCTCCAGCAGCCCCACCACCAGCGACCCCGCCAAACCCAGCAAGGATGACGAAAACGCCGTCGCCATGCCGCCCAGCTGCGCCTCAAGGCCGGTCATCAGCTTGTCGAAGACATCAAGCCCGGTTTCGCCATCCTGCGGCGCCAGCGCCCGGATCGTTTCCACGACGGCGGGCACGGTGGTCGCCAGACCATAGAACGTGCCCAGAAGGCCAAGAAAGATCAGCAGGTTGGCCAGGTATCGCGTGATGTCGCGCAATTCGTCGATGCGCGTCGCCACCGAATCCAGGATCGACCGCGCCGATCCCGTCGAGATCACGCCGCCCGCGGGACCCCGCGCACCCAGCAGGGCCGCCAGCGGTGCCAGCAGACGCGGTGCCTGGGCATCGGGCGCGGCGGTTTCCGCGCCACGGCGGCGTGCGGCAAAGCCTTCGATCCAGCTGACCGACCGGACCAGCTGCGCCAGCTGCCAGAAACAGGCCAGCACGCCCACCCCGAAGACCGCCAGGATCAGCCCGTTCAGCCAGGTGTTCGCCATGAAGATCGGCAGGATGCGCCCATAGGTCAGCCACCCCCCGATCATCACCAGCGCCAGCACGCTGAGCATCAGCAGGATCTGGCGCACCGGCTGCGAAAAGCGCGGCGCACCGGCGCCCATCAGGGCCTGGTCGCGCGTCGCGGTGATGCGGCGTTCGCCAAGGGTCAGCCGCCCGGGGGCGCGGGGGTCGCCAGATGTCGGATCGCTCACGTAAATACCCGTCCCTTCGATGCTTTTCGGCCAAGTGTAGGGAAGCCCCCGTCACTTGCCAAGCATTCCGAAGGGCAGGGCGCTCAGGGCCGGGGCATGGACGCCTGAAGGTCACGCACCGCTTGGGAGAGGCGGTCCAGTTCGTCATCGGCCATGCCGATATCGGCCAGATGGGATGCGGTGTTGTGCAGGTAATCGGCGTTCGGGCCACGCCCGCCATGCGCGGCGGCGATGATGCGCGCCTGTTCGTCATGGGGCAATCCGCCCGCATATTGCCAATGATCGCGCCGCATCACATAGGCCAGCGCGTGGATGTGACGCCCGTCCTCCAGTTCCAGCGGCAGGATTTCCTCGCGATAGGCTTCGGTGACCAGTTCGCGGGCGCGCAGATAGGCCAGGACGCTGTCATGGTCCTGGGGGGCGATGCGCAGGGCCACGCCGCGGCAGGCGGCCTGCGGGTCTTCGTCCAGGCCCAGCACCAGGCCCGGCAATTCACGCGTGCCACGATGCTCGATCGAACGCAGGCAGAAGCTGCGCGCAAAGCCTGCCAGCCGCGCGGGGGCGATTTCGACGGGCGTGAAGCCGGGGTTCCAGATCAGCGAACCATAGCCGAAGACCCATTCGATCTTATGCGTTGTCGTTTGTTCCATTGTCGGCAAAGGTAAGCCACCAGACGGGCGGAAAAAAGAGGCGGGTCGCATGTTCAGGGCTTTCATCGGCATCGGGCTTGCTGCCGCGGCGGTCGTGGGCCTGTGGGCGGGGGGCGAGACCCTGGCCAGCCGGCGCGTGGCCGAACTGATCGCGGGCGATCCGGCGTTGCAGGCGACCTTGGTCCGGCCGCTGCGCCAGCCGCCGCAATTCGGCATGCGGATCGAACAGCCGGCCTTCGCCGATCCGGCAGGCGGGATCGCCCTGCCATGGGCCGAGCTGCAGATATCGCCGCAATCGCCCACCACTGCGCGGCTGATCCTGCCCGAAGAAGGGCAGGTGACCATCACCGGTCAGGCCCATATGCTTGGGCTGGATGAGCCGCACGCGACGGTCCGGCTGGCGCCGCTGAAGCGCCTGGCGCCCGACCACATTGCGGTGACGGCTGAACAGGTGACCCTGGACAGCCAGCCGGTGATCGAAGGCCTGGACCTGGACATGCAGATGACGCGCCTTGGGCCGGACGCGCCCTTGGCGGCCCGCGCGGCCTATCAGGCGCGCGTGGGGGTGGGGGCGGTCCAGACGCGGCTGCTGTCGCAGATGGGCCTTGATCTGCACGGCATTCCCGACCCGGTCAGCCTTGGCGGCGACGTGCTGCTGTGGCTGGACGGGACGCCTTCGGTCCGGGGGCAGGCGACGCCTTCTGTGGTGGGCTGGCAGACCGAAGGGCTGACCATCGGCGCAGGTCCGATGTCGCTGCGCGTCGTGGGGCGGATCGTGCGCGATCCGAACGGTCTGGCCGAAGGGCAGGTCGCCCTCTATACCGCCGACGCCCGGCAGATGATCGATCAGGCATCGCAGATGGGGCTGATCCCAGGACCGGCCCGCATGCTGCTGAGCGCGGGGTTGGAGCAGCTGGCCAAGACCCCGATCGACGCCGACCTGCCCGGTCCCGATTTTCCCGAACCCGCCCAAGGCCAGGTCCGCCTGCCCGTGCAGCTGAGCGGCGGCCAGATCCTGCTGGGCGGCATTCCCATCGGCGCCGCCCCGCCCTTCGGTGCGATCTGACCCTTACTGCGAGGGTTTGGCGCCCGGCGTGCGTCCGAAATCGGGCGCGCCCGTGTCCTGGCCCGCGTCGATGATGCTGCGACGGATCGCCCGCGTGCGGGTGAAGTAATCGTGCAGCTGCTGGCCGTCGCCCATGCGGATGGCGCGTTGCAGGACGAACAGCTCCTCGGTGAAGCGGCCCAGGATGTCCAGCGTGGCGTCCTTGTTGTGCAGAAAGACATCGCGCCACATGGTCGGGTCGCTGGCGGCGATGCGGGTGAAGTCGCGGAAACCGGCGGCGGAATACTGGATGACCTCCTCGCCGGAAACGCGGCGCAGGTGATCGGCGACGCCGACCATCGTATAGGCGATCAGGTGGGGGGCATGGCTGGTCACGGCCAGCACCAGGTCGTGATGGGCCGCGTCCATCACATCGGTCTTGGCCCCCATGGCGGTGATCAGCCGGTCCAGCCGCGCCGTCGCGTCCGGATCGCTGTCGGGCAGGGGGGTCAGCAGCCACCAGCGATTCGCGAACAGCGTCGCAAAGCCCGAGGTCGGCCCCGAATGTTCGGTCCCCGCCAGCGGGTGCCCCGGCACAAAATGGACGCCTTGGGGCAGATGCGGCAGGACGGCCTCGATCACGGATTGCTTGACCGAACCGACATCGGTCACCGTCGCGCCCGGTGCCAGATGCGGGGCGATCTGCGCCATCACCTCGCCCATGGCACCCACCGGAACGGCCAGAACCACCAGATCGGCGCCGCGCACGGCCCCCGCGATGTCGTCATGAACGCTGTCGCAAAGATCGATCTCGCGCGCGGTCTGGCGGGTCTTTTCGCTGCGTGCATAGCCCGCGACGTGGCCGGCAAGCCCGCCCGCGCGGATGGCATGCGACATCGACCCCGCGATCAGCCCCAACCCGATCAGCGCGACGCGGTCATAGATGCGAGTCATGCGGGCCTCCGCGCGGCCATGAAGCTGCCAAGGGTGGCGATGACGCGACGGCAGCCGTCCTCGTCGCCGACCGTGATGCGCAGGGCGGCGGGCAGGCCATAGCCGCCGACGCGGCGGACCAGGATGCCGTCCTGGCGCAGGGCGGCATCGGCAGCGGCGGCGGTGTCCGCGCTGTCAAAGCGGGCCAGCACGAAATTCGCAAAGCTTTCGTCGCAATCGATGCCCATCTGGATCATCGACTGGCGCATCCAGTCGCGCATCCGGCCGTTCAGATCCGCGCAGGTCGCGGTGAAGCCGGTGTCGCGGATCGCGGCCTCGGCGGCGGCCATCTGCGCGTTGGACAGGTTGAAGGGCTGGCGCACGCGGTTCAGCACGTCGATGATCTGGCGCGCGGCATAGCCCCAACCGATCCGCAGGCCGCCCAGCCCGTGGATCTTGGAGAAGGTGCGCGTCATGATGACATTCGGGTGGCGATCCACCAGCGACGCACCCCCGTCGAAGCCCGCGGCGAATTCCGTATAGGCGCCGTCATGGACCAGGATGACATGGGCGGGCAGGCCGTCGACCAGCTGTTGCAGTTCGTCCGCGTCCAGCATCGTGCCGGTGGGGTTTGCGGGGTTCGCGATGAAGACGATCCGCGTGCGGTCGGTGACGGCATCCAAGATCGCCTGGATATCGACGCGCCGGTCGCGTTCGGGAACCGTCACCGGCACCGCCCCGACCATGCGGGCCAGGATCGGGTACATGGAAAAGCCGTGCTCGGTCGTGATGACCTCGTCGCCATTGCCGGCATAGGCATGGGTGATGAACTGCAGGACCTCGTCCGAGCCGACGCCGCAGATGATGCGGTCGGGGTCCAGGTCGCAGATCTGGCCGATGGCCGCGCGCAGCGATTTGTGATCGGTGTTGGGATATCGATGCAGATCCGCCGAGGCCGCCGCAAAGGCCGCCTGCGCCGCCGGGCTGCAGCCCAACGGGTTTTCGTTCGAGGACAGTTTCAACACGTCCGCGCGCCCCTGCAGCGTGCTTTCGCCGCTGACATAAAGCGCGATGTCCATGATGCCGGGCTGCACGGGTATCTGGGTCATGGGTCCATCCTTTGTCCCGCCCCGTCTAATCCGCCGATCCGCGTTATGAAAGACCCCAACAGGGCTGATATGAAAAAGGGCCGCATCCCGAGGATGCGACCCTTTGCGGCAGTCGAGATCGGCGAAGATCAGTTCTTCGCGTAGAATTCGACGACCAGGTTCGGTTCCATCTGCACGGCATAGGGGATGTCGCCCAGGGCCGGGGTGCGCACGAAGGTCGCGGTCATCTTGTTGTGGTCGGCTTCGATATAGTCGGGAACGTCACGCTCGGTCAGGGCGACGGCTTCCAGCACGACGGCCAGCTGGCGCGAACGCTCGCGGATCGAGATGACATCGCCTTCCTTGACGCGATAGGACGGGATGTTGACGCGCTGGCCGTTCACTTCCACGTGGCCGTGGTTCACGAACTGCCGTGCGGCAAAGATCGTGGCGACGAACTTGGCGCGATAGACGATCGCGTCCAGGCGGCGCTCCAGCAGACCCACCAGGTTCTCACCGGTGTCGCCCTTGACGCGTTCGGCTTCGCCGAAGATGCGACGGAATTGCTTTTCGGTCAGATCGCCGTAATAGCCCTTGAGCTTCTGCTTGGCGCGCAGCTGGGTGCCGAAGTCCGACAGCTTGTTCTTGCGGCGCTGACCGTGCTGGCCGGGGCCGTATTCGCGACGGTTGACGGGCGACTTGGCGCGGCCCCAGATGTTTTCGCCCATGCGGCGGTCGATCTTGTACTTGGCAGACGTGCGTTTGGTCACGGCTGATCTCCTTCTGGTCGTTACGAAGGGCGTTGTCCTCTGGCTTGCGCCTGACAGGGTTCCCCTTGCAGGGTCCACCAACACCAATGAAGTCGCGGCTTATACAGGGGTTCGCGGCCGCGTCAACCGCAAAGCCCCGCAATTCAGGCCAGGGTGCCGTCGGGCTGGAAGAAATGCGACAGGGGCAGGGCCGCCGCCCCCAGAATCCGGGCGCTGCGGCCCAAAGTGCCCTCGATCACCTGGGGCAGGTCGATGCCGGCGGCGGGTTCCTGCAACAGCGCATGGCGGGTGGCCTGGGCCAGGCGTGTCCGCGTGGCAGCCGGCAGCGCGCCGTCGATCACCACCAGCGGCAGATCGGCCAGCGCGACCGCCGACAGGGCGACGAAGGCCAGCGCCTTGCCGGCCCGTTCGGCCCATTCGATCTCTTGCTGCAAGGGGACGTTCCAGCCCGAATCGTCGGGGGGCAGCACATGGCCGATATCGCGTTCCAGCGCCGCGACCGAGGCGACGTCCAGCAGCTGGCCACCGCCCGGAATGGGCATCGATCCCAAGGCTCCGGCATTTCGCTGCGGCCCATGGCGCAGGGCACCGTCCAGCACGATGCCGCCGCCCGCGAAATGGGCGACATAGGCGTGCAGGAAATCGGGGGGCAGCGGCTGACCGCCAAAGATCAGCTGCGCCGCGCAGGCGGTGGTGGCGTCGTTTTCCAGAAAGACCGGGAAAGGCATCTCGGCTTCCAGGATGCGGTGCAGATCGACATCCAGCCAGGTTTCCATGTCGCTGCCCCAATCCCAGAGCCGATAGGGCGCGGCGATACCCAGGCCCATCAGGCGGCGCATCTCATCGGGGCGCAGCGAGTTCAGGATGGTGGCCAGCCCGTGGCGGGCAAAGGCCAGGACGCGTTCGGGATCGGGAAAGGCATAGACCTCCTGGCGGTGCATGCGGACCTGGCCGGTGAAATCCACCAGGGCCAGTTCCGCCAGCCGGCGCCCGATCTTGAGGCCCAGGAACAGGGCACCGCCGGGCGCCAGCGCCAGGGGGGTCGAGGGCTGGCCGACCTTGCCCCTGACGGCGGCCTCGGCCTCCAGCAGGCCCGCCTGGATCAGCTTGCGCGTCAGGTTGGTGACCGACTGCGCCGACAGGTCGATATGCTGCGACAGGGCGGCACGCGACAGGGGGCCGTGGCGTCGTATCAGCGACAGCACGAGCCTTTCGTTCCGGCTGATCCGGCCGGGGTCGACACGATCAGTTGGCATGCGGTTCTCCTCCGAAATCGCATTAATCAACATGATTGATTTATTGACAAGTGCTATTTCTTGATGCTTTCTATCTTCAAGGCGGCCGAGGAACCGCCATGCTGGAGGAGATTTGTAAAGTGACCATGAAGACCGTTTTCCGCGCGTCCGTCGCCTTGTCGGCGCTTGCCTTTTCGGCAGGTTTTGCCCAAGCGCAGGACACCACCAAAGCCTGTCTGATCACCAAGACCGACATCAACCCGTTCTTCGTCAAGATGAAGGAAGGCGCGACCGAGAAGGCCAATGAGCTTGGGATCGAGCTGATGACCTTTGCCGGCAAGGTCGATGGTGACCACGAAACCCAGCAGCAGGCCGTCGAAAGCTGCATCGCGGCGGGTGCCAAGGGCATCCTGATCGCCGCATCCGACACCAAGGCCATCGTCGATTCGCTGAGCCAGGCCCGTGACAACGGCATGCTGGTCATCGCGCTGGACACGCCGCTGGACCCGATCGACGCGGCCGACGCGACCTTTGCCACCGACAACCGCGAGGCGGGCCGCCTGATCGGTGCCTGGGCCAAGGGCAAGATGGGCGACGCCGCCGCCGATGCCAAGATCGCCATGCTGGACCTGTCGGCCGCATCGCCGTCGGTTGACGTGCTGCGCGACCAGGGCTTCCTGGAAGGCTTCGGCATCGACGTCAAGGACGAGAACCAGATCGGCGACGAGGATGACGCGCGCATCGTCGGCCACGACGTGACCTCGGGCAACGAGGAAGGCGGCCGCGAGGCGATGGAGGCCCTGCTGCAGAAGGACCCGGGCATCAACCTGGTCTATACCATCAACGAACCCGCCGCGGCCGGTGCCTATGAGGCGCTGAAGTCCTTCGGCAAGGAAAGCGACGTGCTGATCGTGTCGGTCGATGGTGGTTGCCCGGGCGTGACCAACGTCCAGGAAGGCGTCATCGGGGCCACCTCGCAGCAATATCCGCTGCTGATGGCATCCATGGGCGTCGAGGCCATCGCGGCCTTCGCCAAGGACGGCACCAAACCCGAGACCACCGAGGGCTTGGACTTCACCAATACCGGCGTCAACCTGGTCACGGACGAAACCGTCGAGGGCGTCGAGTCGATCAGCGTCGAAGAAGGCCTGGAGCGTTGCTGGGGCTGATCCCCGGCCGAGCCTGATCCCGACCATGACAATGTGACCGCACGGCGGCGACCCCTGTCGCCGCCGTGCCCCTTCGGTCAAACCCACGGAGACATTGATGTCCGATTCCCCAGATCCCGTGGTCCAGCGAAATGCCGGCGAGACGGTTGCCCAGTTCGATCACCACTCGCGCAGCCTTCTGGACCGGACGCAGCATTTCCTGCACCAATATCCCACCATGGTACCGGTCATCGTGCTGGTGCTGTCGCTGGTCGCCTTCGGGCTGATCTCTCCCAATTTCTTCTCGGCGTTCAACCTGTCGCTGATCCTGCAGCAGGTGGCGGTCGTCGGCACGCTGGCGGCGGCGCAGTCGCTGGTGATCCTGACGGCGGGGATCGACCTGTCGGTCGGCGCGGTCATGGTGCTGATCTCGGTGATCATGGGCAATCTGGCGGTGAATTTCGGCATTCCGGTGCCGATCGCCATCGTCATCGGCCTGGCCTGCGGGGCGGGCACCGGTGCGCTGAACGGCCTGCTGATCACGCGGCTGAAGCTGCCGCCCTTCATCACCACGCTTGGCACCTGGAACATCTTCCTGGCGCTGAACTATTACCTGTCGGGCCGGGAAACGATCCGCAGTCAGACCCTGGACGCCGAAGCGCCGCTGCTGAAATTCTTCGGCACCCGCTTCAACCTGGGCGGCGCGGTGCTGACCTATGGCGTGATCCTGATGATCATCGTCTTCGCGGTGCTCTACTATGCGCTCTACAAGACCGCATGGGGTCGCCGGGTCTATGCTGTGGGTGACGATCCGGAATCGGCGGCGCTGGCGGGTATCCAGACCAAGAAGATCCTGATGTCGGTCTATGTCGTCGCCGGCGTGATCTGCGGTCTGGCCGCATGGTCGTCCATCGGCCGCGTCGGTTCGATCAGCCCGACCTCGTTCTTCGAGGCCAACCTGGAATCCATCACGGCCGTGGTGATCGGGGGCATTTCCCTCTTCGGTGGACGCGGATCGATCCTGGGGCCGCTGATCGGTGCGCTGATCGTGGGCGTCTTCAACTCGGGGCTGCGCCTGGCGGGTGTGGACGTGCTGTGGCAGCTGTTCGCGACCGGCTGGCTGATCATCTTCGCCGTCGCCATCGACCAATGGATCAGAAAGGTGTCGTCATGACCGAGCCGCTTCTTTCCGCCCGCAACCTGGTCAAGCGCTATGGTCGCGTGACCGCCATGGACCATGCGGATTTCGACCTCTATCCCGGCGAGATCCTGGCCGTGATCGGCGATAACGGCGCCGGCAAGTCCAGTCTGATCAAGGCCATGTCCGGCGCCGTGCGTCCCGACGAGGGCGAGATCCGGCTGAACGGCAAGCCGATCAGCTTCGACAGCCCGCTGGATGCCCGCAAGGCCGGCATCGAGACAGTCTATCAGACGCTGGCGCTGTCGCCTGCGCTGTCCATCTCGGATAACATGTTCATGGGCCGCGAGATCGTGCGCAAGGATTTCATGGGCAAGTATTTCGGCATGCTGGACAAGCCGGCCATGGACAAATTCGCCCGCGAGAAGCTGTCCGAATTGGGGCTGATGACCATCCAGAACATCAGCCAGCCCGTCGAGACCCTGTCGGGCGGTCAGCGGCAGGGTGTTGCCGTGGCTCGTGCAGCAGCCTTCGGCAGCCGCGTCATCATCCTGGACGAACCGACCGCAGCGCTTGGCGTCAAGGAAAGCCGTCGCGTGCTGGACCTGATCCAGGACGTCCGGTCGCGTGGCATTCCGATCGTCCTGATCAGCCACAACATGCCCCATGTCTTCGAGGTGGCCGACCGCATCCACATCCACCGTCTTGGCAAGCGCTTGTGCGTCATCAACCCCAAGGACCATTCGATGTCGGATGCTGTGGCCTACATGACCGGCGCCAAGGTCCCCGAGGAAGCAGCCGCCTGAAGCAGGGCGCAGGGGCGGAACTGAAAAGGGCGGGACGCGATGTCCCGCCCTTTGTCCTGTCAGTCGCCCAAGCGGCGGATCAGAAGCCATGCCAGGCCAGAACAGATCAGCGTCGTGGTGATCGCGGGCATCGCCGTCCCGTCGTAAAGCAGGCCGACCGGCGCCGCGATCAGCACCGCCGACAGTGTCGAGATCGCCGCCACGATCGAGGCCGCCATCCCCGCGATATGGCCCATATGCTGCAGCGCCAGCGCGTTCAGGTTGCCGAAGGTGACGCCGGCCATGAAGAAGACGCTGGTCGCCCAGAAGAAGAAGGCCGGGAATTGCAGCGCCGCGGGGATGACGTCGGCCAGCATCAGGACCATCATCGTCCCCGACACGACGGTCTGCATGACATAGGCCCATTTCGCCATCCGTCGCATCCCGAAGCGCATCACGAAACTGGCGTTCAGCACCGTGCCCGATCCCGACAGCAGCGCCATCAGGGCGAACCACACGTGGAAATTCTCGCCCTTGTCATAGGTTTCGCCGAACAGCTGCTGCGCCGAGGAAAGGAGCCCGAACATCTGCCCGAAGCCCAGGGTCAGGATGATGGTGGCCAGCATGACCTGGCGGTTGGACAGGACCTCGCGCGCGGCCGACATCAGGGTGGCGATGCGCAGGGGGCGGCGTTCGGGCGGGGGCAGGGTCTCGGCCTGGCGGATGTTCAGCCAGCTGGCGCCGATCAGCGCAAAGACGATGAAGGCGATGAAGACCCCGTGCCAGTCCGACAGGCTGATGATGCCCGCGCCCAGGGTCGGCGCGATGGCCGGCACCGTGATGAAGATCATCATGACAAAGCTGGTGATGCGGGCCATCTCGCGGCCCTGATAAAGGTCGCGGACCAGCGCCAGCCCCACGATCCGCGGACCGGCCGCGCCGATGCCCTGAACGAAGCGCGCGACCAGCAGCAGTTCCAGCGAGTCGGCGTAAAGCGCCGCGATGGTCGCCAGAATATAGATGCCAAAGCCAAGCGTGATGGTCCGCTTGCGTCCAAGCGCATCCGACAGCGGACCTGCAAACAGCGTCCCCAGCCCCATGCCCGCCACGAAGCTGGTCAGGATCAGCTGGGCGCGGTTGACATTGTCCGGGGTCAGGTCGGCCGCGATCCGGGGCAGGGCCGGCAGCATGGCGTCCATCGAAAAGGCGATGGTGGCGAAGAGAAACGCCAGCATCGCGATGAATTCGGGCAAGGGCAGGCGACGCTGCTGCGTCGTGCCGGTCATGGTCGTGTCGGTCATGGGGGTCACCTGTCGGTTCAGACCCGGCAGATAGCCCCTTTTTGCAGACTATGCAATATTATTGAGGCGTCTGGCCGGTCAATTCATCGATGACCCCTTCCCACAGCGCCGCAGGCTGGGCACCGCTGACCGCATGCGTGTCGGCGACGATGAAGGTCGGGACCGAATTGATGCCGCGCTGGCGGGCATGGGATTCGCGGCTGGCGACCTCGTCGCGATCGGCGTCGCCGGCCAGCAGCCGGGCCGTCGTCGCGATGTCCATGCCCGCGGCGGCGGCGATGCGGGTCAGGGTTTCATGGTCGCCGATATCGGCGGCCTCCAGCCAATGGGCGCGCAGAAGTCCGGTCATCACCGCATCCTGAAAACCCTCAAGTCCCGCCCAATGCATCAGGCGGTGGGCGTCCGTGGTGTCGGGTTCGCGCGGGGAGGGGTTCAGCGTCACGCCCAGATCGGCAGCGCGTTTGGCGACGGCTTCTTCGGCGGCCTGCGCGTCTTCGCCCAGCTTGGCGGTCAGGTATTCGGCCCGGTCCATGCCCTGGGGCGGCATCTGTGGGTTCAGGCGAAAGGGGTGCCAGGTGATTGCGAAGGGATGGTCGGGGCGGTTGACCAGCGCGGCATCCAGTTCCAGCTTGCCGATCAGGCACCAGGGGCAGACGGGGTCGGCGAAGATATCAAGGCGTGTCATGATCGGTCCTTGCGGTAGGCCTCGCGCAGGGCGCGGCGGTTGATCTTGCCGGTCGGCGTGCGGAGCAGGTCCGGCAGGGCGATGAAATTGCGGGGCTGCTTGTAGCGTGCCAACCCTTCGGCGGCCAGAGCCTGCAATTCATCGGCCGTGGCCGTGCCCGTCCAGAAGGCCGCGATGACGGATGCGCCCCCCGCCACGGGCAGTTCGGTCACCGCGACATCGCCCGCGCGTGGATGGGCGGCCAGCACGTCCTCGACCTCGGCGGGGCTGACGCGGAAACCGCCCGCGTTCATCACATCGTCGTTGCGGCCCAGAAGCGTGACCGCGCCCTGATCGTCGATGCGGGCCTGATCGCCCGTGGCATACCAGTCGCCGCTGTCGCGGGGCTGATCCAGATAGCCCAGGAACAGCCCCGGATCGTCGCGCCGGATCGCCAATGCGCCGGGTTGCCCCACGGGCAGGGGGCGGCCCATGTCGTCCAGAACGGCGACGTGGCGTCCGGGCTGGGGGAAACCCGCCGTGCCTTCGGGCGCCGGACGGCCGGGACTGCCCGAGATGAAGGTCGATATCTCGGATGCGCCCATGGCTTCGTGCAGGTCCGTCCCGGTGCGGGCCTGCCAGGCGCGGCGCAATGCGGGATCAAGCCGTTCCCCCGCCGCCAGCCCATGTCGCAGGCTTGGGATGGGCTGCAAGGCTGTACGCAGAAGACGGCGAAAGACGCCCGGCGCCGCCGCCAGCAGGGTCGCGCCGTGGCGCAAGGCCAGTTGCGGGATCTGTTCGATCGGGATGCCTTGGGCGGGGATGATTGCCGTCGCGCCCACCGTCCACGGGTCCAGCAGGCCCGTCCCAAGTGTGAAGCTCCAGTTGAAGGCCCCGGCATGCAGCATCCGGTCCGTGGGGTGCAGGTCGTACCAGCCCTGAAACATCATCCGGCGGGCCAGGATGGCGCGATGGGCATGCATCACGGCGCGCGGACTGCCCGAGCTGCCCGAGGTGAAGATGATATAGGCCAGCCGGTCCGGATCGCCCTGCACGAAATCGGCGGGCGGCAGGTCGGCCATGGCGGTCAGCTGCGCCTCGGACAGGACCGGCGCGGGGTGGTCGGGCAGGGCGATGTCGGGCCCGGCCACGACCATCGCGGGGCTGATCTGCGCGGCCATGCGGGTGATTTCGGGACCGGTCAGCTGGGCGAATGTCGGCACCGGAACGATGCCCGCCGCGATCGCCCCCAGATAGGCGATGGGAAAGGACGGCCGGTTCCCCAGCCGCATCAGCAGCCGGTCGCCGGGACGCAGACCCGCCCGTTGCAATCCGGTGGCCGTGCCGCGCACCGCCTGCGACAGGCGCGAAAACGACCAGTGATCAGCGTCCGACAGGCCCACCACCGAAAGGGCCGATTTGTCGGGCACAATGTCGGCCGCGGTCAGAACATGTTGGGCAAGGTTCATGGCAGGGCGTTCCGCAAGGATCGGAAGACCTTACTGACAAAGGAAAACGGCCCGCGCAAACGGGCCGTCACGACACGCGGAAAGCGCGTCTTAAAGCAGTTGCAGATCGCTGGCCGATGCACGGCCATCACGGCCCGACTGCAATTCGTAGCTGATCTTCTGGTTGTCCTGCAGACCCGTCAGTCCGGCGCGTTCCACGGCCGAAATATGGACGAAGACATCCTTGTCGCCATCATCGGGTGCAATAAAGCCAAAGCCCTTGGTGGCGTTGAACCACTTTACCGTTCCGGTCGCCATAACCGTTCTCTCCTTCAAGTCATCCCGGCGCAGGGATTGCGCCAGGCCGTGCAGCCCGCTTTCGGTCTTCCGGCTGCCCGTAAAGGGAGCGGTAGAAAGTCTTTGCTCACGCAAGTCAAAGGATGACCGAATCGCGTTAAAAGGCAAGCCTGTTTTACGCGCAGGCCGTGGCCTGCGCGTGAAGCTTGTGTGACAGCGCGTCGATTCAGCGCAGGTCCGGGGCGGTCGCCTCGGTGGTCAGCATGTCGATGGCCTCGGACAGGGTCAGGGTGCGGCTGCCTTGTGCATCCAGGCGGCGCAGCGACACGGTGCGGTCCTCGACCTCCTTCATGCCGATGGCCATGATCGCGGGGACCTTGGCCACGGAATGTTCGCGGACCTTGTAGTTGATCTTTTCATTGCGCGTGTCGGCCTCGGCGCGGATGCCGGCGGCGCGCAGGGCGGCGACGACCTCGTGGACGTAATCATCGGCGTCCGACACGATCGATGCGACCACGACCTGGCGCGGGGCCAGCCACAGCGGCAGCTTGCCCGCATGGCTTTCGATCAGGATGCCGATGAACCGCTCGAAGCTGCCCAGCACGGCGCGGTGCAGCATGATGGGGCGGTGCTTGTGACCGTCGGCGCCGACATATTCCGCGTCCAGCCGTTCCGGCAGGTTCGGGTCCACCTGCAGCGTGCCGCATTGCCAGTCGCGCCCGATCGCGTCGGTCAGCACGAATTCCAGCTTGGGACCATAGAAGGCGCCTTCGCCGGGGAAGATCGTGAAGTCATAACCGGCGGCCTGGCAGGCATTGCCCAGGGCCGCTTCGACCCGATCCCAGCTTTCGTCCGACCCGATGCGCTTTTCGGGGCGCGTCGACAGCTTGATGCGCCAGCCGGTAAAGCCCAGATCGGCGTAGATGCCCGCCAGGAAATCGATGAACTTCTTGGTCTCGACCTCGATCTGGTCCTCGGTGCAGAAGATATGCGCGTCGTCCTGGGTAAAGCCGCGCACCCGCATGATGCCATGCAGCGCCCCCGAGGGTTCATAGCGGTTGCAGGACCCGAACTCGGCCATGCGCAGCGGCAGGTCGCGATAGGATTTCAGACCGTGGTTGAAGATCTGCACGTGGCAGGGGCAGTTCATCGGCTTCAACGCGTTGATGGTCTTGGTCTTGGCATGTTCCTCGTCGACCTCGACGATGAACATGTTGTCCTGGTAATTCTCCCAGTGGCCGGATTCCTCCCACAGCTTGCGGCTGACGACCTGAGGGGTGTTGACCTCGACATAGCCGTCGGCGCGCTGCTTGCGGCGCATGTAATCCTGCAGCGTGGTATAGATGTTCCAGCCGTTCGGATGCCAGAAGATCTGGCCCGGCGCCTCCTCCTGCATGTGGAACAGATCCATCTCGCGGCCCAGCTTGCGGTGGTCGCGTTTGGCGGCCTCCTCCAGCATCGTCATGTGCGCCTTGAGATCGTCTCGGTTGCGGAAGGCCACGCCATAGATGCGCTGCAGCTGCGGGCGCGTCGCATCGCCCAGCCAATAGGCCCCGGCGATATGGGTCAGCTTGAAGGCGTCCGCGGGCAGCTGGCCCGTGTTCTGCAGATGCGGGCCGCGGCACAGGTCCTGCCAGTCGCCGTGCCAATACATCCGCAGATCCTCGCCCTCGGGGATGCGGTCGATCAGCTCCAGCTTGAAGGGTTCGTTCGCGGCCTTGTAATGCGCGATGGCGCGGTCGCGGTCCCAGACCTCGGTGCGGACGGGGTCGCGGGCGGCGATGATCTTCTTCATCTCGACTTCGATCACCGCCAGGTCTTCGGGCGTGAAGGGCTCGGCCCGGTCGAAGTCATAGAACCAGCCGTAATCGCGGACCGGGCCGATGGTGACCTTGACGTCGGGCCAGATGGACTGGACGGCGCGGGCCATGACATGGGCGAAATCGTGGCGGATCAATTCCAGCGCCTGATCCTCGTCCTTCATCGAATGGATGGCGATCTGGCCGCTGGTCGTGATGGGCCATGCCAGGTCGATGTGGCGACCGTCCAGGCTGGCGCTGATGGCGCGCTTGGCCAGGCTGGGGGCGATGCTTTCGGCCACTTCGGCGGCGGTGACGCCGGCATCGTAGTCGCGCGAATTGCCATCGGGGAAGGTGAGGGAAATCTGGGACATAGGTCCTCCTCGTCGGTTTGGCGCCCACGGAACGCCCGGTTGCGGGTTATGGTCGGCGGCAGGAATGGACCCCCGCGCAAAAACTGTCAAGATAAGTGGTCGCAGCAATCAGGATGACCCGATGAAAGACATAGAGGAACAGCTGTTCGAGGCCCTGGTCGATGACCCCGAACCTGATGGCGGGCTGGATGGCGACCAGAAACAGGCCGAGCCGCGCAATTTCCTGCGCCATGTCGCGGCGCTGTCGGGGTCCAAGCTGGGCGACGGGCTGGTCGATGCGAAATTGGTGCTGTCCTGGCTGCTGACGCATCTGGGCGCGGGGTCGGTCTTCATCGGCCTTCTGGTCCCGGTGCGCGAGGCGGGGTCCCTGCTGCCGCAGCTGTTCACGGCGGGTGCCATCGGCGCGCTGCCGCGGCGCAAATGGGTCTGGGCGGTGGGCAGCATCGTGCAGGGGCTGGCCGCACTTGGGATCGCCCTGGCCGCGATGGTGATGCAGCGGGCAGCGGCTGGCCTTGCCATCGTCGGGCTGCTGGCAGTGCTGGCGCTGGCACGGTCGGCCTGTTCGGCCAGCTACAAGGATGTGCTGGGCAAGACGGTGGGCAAGTCCCGGCGCGGATCGGCCACCGGTCTTGCCAGCAGCATCGGGGCGGCAGGCGTCATCATCTTTGCCTTGCTGCTGCTGTGGGGGCCGGTGGACCGGGCGCCGCTGGTCATCGGGGCGATCCTGCTGGCGGGGGCGGCTTGGATTCTGGGCGGCGCAGTCTTCGCCACCCTGGCCGAAAAGCCTCAACCGCGCGAGGACATGCTGAGCCTGCGGCAATCGCTGGCCCAGCTGTCGCTGCTGCGCCGGGACGGACAGCTGTCGCGTTTCGTCGTGGCGCGGTCGCTGCTGGTCGGGACGGCCCTTGCGCCGCCCTATCTGCTGGTGCTGGCGGCGGGGCAGGACACGGATGATCGTCAGCTGGGCCTGCTGGTGCTGGCATCGGCGCTGGCATCGCTGCTGTCATCCTGGGTCTGGGGGCGGATGTCGGATCGTTCGGCGCGCCGGGTGCTGATCTGGTCGGGGGCGGCTGCCTCGGTCGCGCTGGCATTGGCCATCGGGCTGAAGGTCGCGGGACTGGCGGGGCATGCCGCAGCGATCGCGGTGGTTTTGTTCGGGCTGATGATCGCCTATCACGGTGTCAGGCAGGGGCGGTCGACTTATCTGGTGGATATGGCACCCGACGATCAGCGGGCGGCCTATACGGCCGTGTCGAACCTGGTCGTCGGCGTGGTGATCCTGGTGGCGGGCGCGGCATCGGCGGCGCTGGCGGCCTTGGGCGCCCCTTGGGTCATCGCGGTCTTTGCCGTGGCATCCGTTGCCGGCGCATGGGTCGCCTATGGATTGGACGAGGTTGGATGATGAACGATTATCTGGAGACGCCTTCGGGGCGGCGCATCGCCTATCGGCGGACCAAGGGGCAGGGGCCGGGCATCGTGTTCTTGGGCGGGTTCAAATCCGACATGACCGGCACCAAGGCCGTGCATCTGGAAGAATGGGCCCGCACGCAGGGCCGCGCCTTCCTGCGTTTCGACTATTCCGGTCATGGTGACAGCAGCGAGGCCTTCGAGGATGGCTGCATCGGCGATTGGGCCGAGGACGCGTTTCAGGCGATCACCGCCCTGACCCAAGGACCGCAGGTGCTGGTCGGGTCATCCATGGGCGGTTGGATCAGCCTGCTGGTGGCGCGCCGTATGCCCGAGCGCGTGGCGGGTCTGGTGACGATCGCCGCCGCCCCCGATTTCACCGAACGCGGCTTCTGGCCCGGCTTTTCCGAGGATCAGCGCCGGACGCTGATGCGCGACGGAAGGCTGGAACTGCCAAGCGATTATGCCGATCAGCCCTATGTCATCACCCGCCGCCTGATCGAGGATGGGCGCGATCAGCAGGTCATGAACCAGCCATTGGACCTGCCATTCCCCGTCCGCCTGCTGCAGGGGACCGCCGACACGGATGTGCCGATGCAATGGGCGCTGGATCTGATGGCGCATGCCACGTCGCCCGACCTGCGGTTGACGATGGTCAAGGGCGCCGATCATCGCTTCTCGACGCCCGAATGTCTGGATCTGGTGACCGGCACGATCGCGGTTTTGCCGGTCTGATGGCCCTTACAGCGGCAGGGTGTAATGTTCGCCCATGTCGGGCTTGTCGCCGGTCACCTTGGACTTGGCGATCTGGAACAGGAAGCTGACGCTGCCGCCGGTGGCCCAGACTTCGGCCTCGGACAGGGTCATGCGCATCAGCTGGACATCGGGGTCGTCCTTGCCGCCCTCGAACCAGCTGGAGGCGACGGCATTCCAGATCTCGTCCAGTTTGGCGCGGTCATCGGACAGCGACAGGCTGCCATGGATGCGGGTGTAAAGACCTTCGCCCGCATCGGTGACCACATGGATGGCATCCTTGGGACCACCGGCCAGCGTTTCGGCAAGGTCGGTGCCCTTGGCGCCGATGAACCACAGGGTGGACTGGTCGCGATCTGCGTAATGCGACATGGGCACCAGCCGAGGGTCCTCGGTGGTGCCCAGCATGCCTGCATTCACGTCATCCAGACGGTTCCAGAACTGGTCGGCGCGCTTGTCGTGATCGGTCATATGCATTCCCCTTGGGCCGCGCCATGCGGCCGTTCGGGACTATAACGATGCCGCGAAGCGCGGGTTCCGATGCCCTCAGACGGCCATCTTGCCGTTGTCCATCGTGTCGACGGCACCGCAATCGGGGTTCTTGGCGCCTTCCTTGCGGCGGCGTTTGGGCTTGATCGAATCCGGCAGGGCCGCATTGTCGTCGATGAAGTCCAGAACCAGCGGACGGATGTTCAGCCGCCAGGACTTGCCCGCAAAGATGCCGTAATGGCCCGCGCCCGGTTCCAGATGCTGGACCTTCTTTTCGGCGGGAACGCCGCTGCACAGGTCCAGCGCGGCCACGCATTGACCGGGGGCGGAGATGTCGTCGTTTCCGCCTTCGACGGTCATGACGGCCACGTCGGTGATCTTGCTGATGTCGACGGGGGTTCCGTTCACGGTAAAGCGGTTCTGGGCGATCTCCAGGTTCTTGAAGATCCGTTCGACCGTCGAGAGATAGAATTCCGCCGTCATGTCCATCACGGCCAGGTATTCATCATAGAACTTGTTGTGCTTGTCGGCGTCCGATGCGGTGCCGCGCGCCTCGGCGAAGATCTGGTTGATGAAGGCGCGGGTGTGCGATTCCGCGTTCATCGCGATGAAGCTGCCCAGCTGGGCCAGACCCGGATAGACCATCCGGCCCGCGCCGCGATATTTGAAGCCCACCGACTGGATGACCAGATGCTCCAGCTCGCCCATGGTGATGCGGTTGCCGAAATCGGTCACCTCGGTCGCGGCGGCGTCGGGATCGACGGGGCCGCCGATCAGGGTCAGCGTGCGGGGCTGGGCATTGGGGTCTTCGGCAGCCAGGATCGCCGTCGCGGCCAAGGCCAGCGGGGCGGGTTGGCAAACGGCGATGACATTGGTGTCGGGACCCAGATGCCGGATGAAATCGACCAGATAGCTGGTGTAATCCTCGATATCGAACTTGCCCTCGCTGACGGGAATGTCGCGGGCATTGTGCCAATCGGTGACGTAGACCTCGCAATCGGGCAGAAGCGAGATCACGGTGGACCTCATCAGCGTCGCGTAATGGCCCGACATGGGCGCGACCAGCAAGACCTTGCGTGGCATCGGTTCGCGGCGTGCCACGCGGAAATGGATCAGGTCGCCGAAGGGCTTGCGCAGTTCGGGTTCGACATAGACGATGTGGTCCTGGCCTTCCTCTCCGACGATGCTGGGGATTTCCCAATCGGGCTTCAGGACCATGCGGCCAAAGCTGCGTTCCGTGACGCGGCCCCAGGCGCTGAGCAGGTGGAAGGCCGGGTTCGGCACCAGCGCGAAGGCGGGATAGGACCCCATGGCCCGCGCCGTGGCGCCCAGCCATTCGTTCGTGTTCCTGATCGTTTCCATCGCGTCATAGGACACGACGCCCTTGAGACCCTTGACCGGCATGTCGTCCACCATTTTGCTGCGCTGCGGCATCAGTTGTTTCGCGGTAGAGGCGTGCCGAATTTTCGGTCACAAGCCGGGTTTACGCCTTGCCTGCCCTGCGCGTATCATTCCAATATTATTAGGGGGGAATGTTTCACATGGCAAGCCAGCCAAGGAAAACGGATAAAGAAGTTACCGCGGCGGGGCGCAGCAGGTCGTCCAAGGGCAAATCGCGCGCCACCCCCCCGGCGACCGAGGTCAGGCAAAGCGATGCTGCGGTGCAGCAAGAGAAGGCCCCAGCCGAGGCTTCGGCGAAGACCACGTCGAGGCCTGCCCGGAGAACGCCGCGAAAGCCCGCCACCAAACCCGCCGCCAAAGCCACCGAAGCCACGACCGGTCCCGCACCCGACGGCCCCCGCCCAAGTGATCCGGCCCAGGACATCAAGGAGAGCCAGCAGGAGGCTGCCCGGATGCTGTCGCGCATGGCCGGTCACGGGCATGGGCCGACCGCGAAGAAGCTGGCGCAGAACATCGAGCGGATCGAGGATCTGGGCCAGCGCCTGATGCAGGCCTTCAGTGCCCGCAGCCTGCCCAATCCCGGCGTCGAGGGGCCGGGTCCGGATCTGTTCATGACCGCCACAGGCGCCTTCATGAAGACGCTGACCGAACATCCCGCGCGCATGATGGAAACCCAGGTCGCCTATTGGGCGGAAACGCTGACGAATTATTCCCGCGCGCAGCAGGCCTTGGCCAAGGGTCAGCTTTCCGCCCCCGAAGGCGATGAACCCGGCGACAAGCGTTTCGCCAACCCCCTTTGGCAGAGCCATCCCTATTTCAACCTGATCAAGAAGCAGTACCTGACCAATGCCCGCGCGCTGCGCGAGGCGGCCAGCGAGCTGGAGCTGCCCGATCAGGTGGCCCGCCGGCGCGTCGACTGGCTGACCAATCAGATCGTCGACATGATGGCGCCCACGAATTTCTTGGCAACGAACCCGGACGCGCTGGAAAAAGCCATCGAGACCGAGGGTGAAAGCCTGGTGCGCGGGCTGGAGAACCTGGTCCGCGACGTCGAGCTGAACGGCGGCGAGATGGTGGTCTCGCTGGCTGATCGCAATGCCTTTGCGGTGGGCGACAATATCGGCACCGCCCCCGGTTCGGTGGTCCATCGCGCGCCCTTGTACGAACTGATCCAGTACGGCCCCGCCACAGGCAAGGTCCATGCCCTTCCGCTGATGATCTTTCCGCCTTGGATCAACAAGTTCTATATCCTTGATCTGAAACCGCAGAACAGCATGATCCGCTGGCTGCTGGATCAGGGCCATACCCTGTTCATCGTCAGCTGGAAGAACCCCGGTCCCGAACTGTCGGAAACCGGGATGGAGGATTACATCGCCGCTTATCTGGAGGCCATGGACAGGGTTCGCGACCTGACCGACCAGAAACAGCTGAATGCCGTCGGTTACTGCATCGCCGGCACGACGCTGGCGCTGACGCTGGCATTGCTGGAAAAGCGCGGCGACAGTCGCGTCAATTCGGCGACATTCTTTACCACCCTGACCGATTTTTCCGATCAGGGCGAATTCACCAGTTTCCTGCAGGATGATTTCGTGTCCGGCATCGCCGAGGAGGTCAAGCGCCATGGCCTGCTGCGCGCCCATCTGATGTCGCGCACCATGAGCTTCCTGCGCGCCAATGACCTTGTCTGGGGTCCGGCGATCCGCAGTTACATGATGGGCGAAGCGCCACCCGCCTTTGATCTTCTGTTCTGGAACGGCGACAGCACGAACCTGCCCGGGCGCATGGCGTTGCAATATCTGCATGGGCTGTGCCAGCAGAATGCCTTTGCGCGCGATGGGTTTCAGGTCATGGGCCACCGCCTGCATCTGTCGGACGTCAAGGTGCCGCTGTGCGCCATTGCCTGCGAAACCGACCACATCGCGCCCTGGAAGGACAGCTGGCGCGGCGTGGCCGGGATGGGCGCCAAGGAGAAGACCTTCATCCTGTCCCAATCCGGCCATATCGCGGGCATCGTGAACCCGCCGTCCAAGAAGAAATACGGCCACTATGTCAGCGACGACGATTTCGCCAACGGTCACGAAACCTGGAAGGAATCGGCCAGCTTCCATGATGGCAGCTGGTGGCCCCGCTGGGGCGAATGGCTGGCGGAACGGGCAGGGGCGATGGTTGATGCCCGAACCCCCGAGGACGGGCTGGAACCCGCTCCGGGCAGCTATGTCCACGAGCGTGCAGGCTGATCCGGAAATGGGGCGCAAGGCGGATCAAGGGGTTGGCGCGAAGTGTCGATCTGGGCATGATTTTGCTGCGCTGCAGAACAAACCCCTTGAAATGCTGCACTGCAGCATGCATATTGGGGCCATGGAATAGAAGCGACGATTGTTCCTTTCAGTCTCTCTGTCGTCGCAGTTACAGGAGTTTATGTTATGGCCAAGACCCCCGATTTTGCGAAGACGATGCAGGACATGATGGCGAACTTTCCGATCGACACCAGCTCGATGCAGGAAGCCATGAAGTCCCAGAGCATGCTGGGTGAAAAGCTGGCAAAGGTCGCTTTGACCGCTGCCGAACGCTCGACCGAGATCTCGGCCCAGTGGGCCAAGGATTCGATCGCCCGCATGGGTGAGATGGCCTCCAAGAAGGAAGAGCCTGCCGATTACGCCAAGGCCATGAGCGATTTCGCATCCTCGTCGGCCGAGATGGCTGCCGAGCACATGGCCGCTTATGCCGAAGTCGCCAAGAAGGTGCAGATGGATACCGTCGACCTGATGCTGACCGCCGGCAAGGACATGGCATCGGACGCCCAGAAAGTCGCCGAAAAGGCGACCCGCGACACGCAGGCTGCCGCCAAGAAGGCCGCCAGCGCCACCGCAACCGCCAAGTAATCAGTTCGACCGACGTGGTCACGAAAGGGCAGCTTCGGCTGCCCTTTTTCATGCGCGCCATGGCAGGGGTCTTTTTCCTTTGCCTTTTGGATGTGCAGCTTTCATCATGGCCGAAACGACCCCAAGGAAGCCCTGATGGCCGCATCATCTGCGCCCCTGCTGATTAAGCGTTACGCAAGCCGCCGCCTGTACAACACCGAGACCAGCGATTACGTGACCCTCGAAGACATTGCCGCGTTCATCCGTGAAGGCCGCGAGGTGAAGATTGTCGATCTGAAATCGGGCGACGATCTGACCCGTCAATATATGCTGCAGATCATTGCCGAACATGAAAGCCGCGGCGAAAGCGTGCTGCCGCTGGACGTGCTGACCGACCTGGTGCGCAGTTATACGACCAATGCCCAATCCGTCGTCCCCCAGTTCCTGGCCGCCAGCTTCGAAATGCTGCGCGACGGCCAGTCGAAGGTGATGGAGAACATGGCATCGATGTCGAACCCCATGTCCTCGATGCCCGGCTTCGAGGCGCTTCAGCGCCAACAGCAGATGTTCTTGAAGACCATGATGGGTGGCTGGCGTGGCGGCGCATCGGGCCCCGAACCCGAAGACGACGCCCCCGATGCACCGTCGCAATCCCGCGATGATGCCAAGGACATGGCCGAGATCAGACGCCAATTGGCCGAGCTGCAAAACCGTGTCTCCAAGCTCTGACATCGGGCTTGCAGATCCCTGCGTCACAGGCTAGACCCCATCCCACGGAGCGGTGGCCGAGTGGTCGAAGGCGCACGCCTGGAAAGTGTGTAGGCGGGGAACCGTCTCGAGGGTTCGAATCCCTCTCGCTCCGCCAGACATCTTTGTAAGTCGTTGATATTTATATTGATACTTCTAGGCTGTGGTTGTCTACCAACTTCATTACCAACAACGTTTTGGCGGTGTATTTCAGCGAGGTCTTCTTTGGATTGGTGAGAAAAAAATTCGAAGTTCCAAGCGACGATATCCAACTTGCAGCCTATAGCTCCTGGTGAAGGCAATTTTGCCTGAGTTCCTAATGGAGAAATAGCAAGATGAACGTTCAATTGCCTACCAAGAACCTCTTCCTGACCGTCGAACAAGGTGCAGCGCGCTACAACGTCTCGAAAGACAGCATCTGGCGCTGGAAACGAGAAGGCCGGTTCCCCGCAGCAGTCGTAGTCGGGCCCAATTCGACACGCTGGCGTCTTTCCAACCTAATCGAGCATGAGAGCAAGATGATGGTCTGCTTCGCTACGACATTGGAATGGAAGTGCCAGCCTTCCTTCTCGGCGTCATGATGTTCATCGCCGTGGCTCCCTGGCATTGCGGTCAGTTCATCACGTGGTGATGTCGAGATTGCATGGTTGATCCACGCATTTTTTTTGGAACGGGCAGGGACCGACCGCAAGTCGCCCGAGCGCCTGAGGCGCGCCAGGAACAGGCCGTGTCCGACCCGTACCGTCTTTATGGCTCGTTGCTACTTGCCGGAAATTGCCCGCAGCGCCGTCCGGGAGCGGGCGGTCGGTTTGGGTCGGCATCGCCGGAAGCGTCGCGGATCTCGCCCGACCACAGCCTTTTGTTCGCACTGGTTGGGGTCCCGAAGACCTTGAGGACCGATAGGGCGGCCGTCTTCCCCCAATACCTTGATCACCCAGATCGCTTAGCGCGAAAGTTGATCCGGACCGTTACGCGATGTCCAGAAAATCCGGAACAATCATCTGCAAGGCATCGTTGGCCCTCTATACGCAACTTGAGGAAGCATGACAGATGGCCGCCATTTATACGCATGAGCGCGAGGCCGGCGCGTATGCCGCCATGCCCGGACTGACAACGCTGACGCATTTTTCCGCAGCGTTCTTCACACTGACGCTGCTGACGGATTTCTTCTACACGCAGACGATGCTGGTGATGTGGCAGGATTTTTCATCCTGGCTGCTGTTCTTCGGTCTGATCGCCGGAGGTCTGGCGGTGGTCTTGTGGCTGATTGGTCTGGTGATGCGGCGCATTCGCCCAGCATGGGGCGGCGTGGCGTTGCAGGCGATCGTGCTTGTGATGGCCTTCGTCAATAGCCTGATTCATGCGGGCGACGGCTGGACGGCCATCGTCCCGTGGGGGATCGGAGTGTCGGCGGTGACCTGCCTGCTGATGCTGATCGCCGCCTTTCTCAATCGCCGCGCGACCCGCGTCGCTTCCTATTGATGCCCCTGACAAGGATGATCTTCACATGACGAATTCGACCTGTTCCTTGCAGCGAGTGGCACTTCTGGGAAGTGCCGCAGTGATCTTCGCAACCATGGGTGCGCCGACGACTGCCCAAGCACAGGATGACCAGTCCGGCGACTTCGATGTCAGCAGTCAGATCGGCCCCGATCCCGTTCTGCCCGAGCCGGACTTCCTGAACCTTCTGCCAAGCGTCAAGGTGGCCGAGGTTGTCGGTTGGTCCGAGGGGCAGACGCCGGTCGTGCCCGAAGGCTTGACCGTCAGCGCCTATGCCACCGATCTGGCCCATCCCCGCACCGTGCATACCTTGCCGAACGGTGATGTGCTGGTCGTCCAGGGGCAAGCCCCCGAAGGCAAGCCGAAATACCGTCCCAAGGATTACATCCGCGGCTGGATCATGTCGATCGCCGCCGGGGGCGGGGGCGGCGAACAGCCCGAAAGCAACGTCATCACTCTGCTGCGCGACACTGACCGCGATGGGGTGGTCGATGAACGGCACGACCTGCTGACCGACCTGCATTCGCCCTTTGGCGTGGCATGGGTGGATGACACGCTCTATGTGGCCGAGGCGGACGAGGTCGTCTCCTATCCTTATGCCTTGGGCGAAACCCAGATCAACGCCGAACCGACCACGCTGGCCCCGCTGCCCGGTGGACCGCTGAACCATCACTGGACCAAGGATCTGGCGCTGAGCCCCGACGGGACCATGCTTTACGCATCGGTCGGGTCGAACTCGAACGCCGCGGAAAACGGGATGGAGGCCGAAAAAGGTCGCGCCGCGATCTGGGAGATCGATCGCAGCACCGGTGCGTCCCGGATCTATGCTTCCGGCCTGCGCAATCCGAACGGTCTGACCTTCAATCCCGAGTCAGGCGAGCTTTGGGCTGTCATCAATGAACGTGACGAATTGGGGCCGAATCTGGTCCCGGATTACATGACCTCGGTTCAGGATGGCGCCTTTTATGGTTGGCCTTACAGCTATTTTGGCGACCATGTGGATGAACGCGTCCGTCCGGCGCGCCCCGACATGGTCGCCAAGGCCATTTCCCCCGATTATGCGCTGTCCAGCCATGTTGCTGCACTGGGGCTGATCTTCAGCAACGGCTCGGCCATGCCGGACGATTATGCGAACGGGGCATTCATCGGTCAGCATGGCAGCTGGAACCGCGACGCCTTCAACGGGTACAAGGTTTCCTATGTGCCGTTCACCGATGGCAAGCCATCGGGCATGGCGCAGGACGTCGTGACCGGTTTCATCGAGGGCGATAAGGCGTATGGTCGTCCCGTAGGCGTCGGCATTGATGGTACCGGTGCTTTGCTGGTGGCCGACGATGCGGGCAATACGGTCTGGCGCGTTGCGGCGGCGGACGGCTCGGTCACGGAGAGCCCGATGGGCAGTGATCGCGTTGGCACGTCGCAAGCGGACCCATCGCAGGATCAGGCAACGTCCGATCAAGCCGTTTCCCCGGCGGAGAACGCCGCTGACAATACATCTGAAGTAATGGAACCTGCCGAAGCTGAAGAGACCCCGTCTTCCGCACCCGCGGAATAGCAATCCAAGGCCCGGGGGGCAGATGCCTTTCCCTGGGCCCGGCTTGGTGCAATGAAGGCTAGTAGTAGTCTGCACTGGGTTTAGAATGCCAAGCTGCCATCGATTCAAGATGCGTTTGGGTTTAAAAAGTCTTGCTGTTTTCGGATGATCTCTTCTCAAACTGTCGCCTAAAGGACTTCGGCAGTCAGTAGAACGAGTAAGCCTTTAGATTGCTCATTGATTTGGTCTCCTTGCTGAACCCGAAGTATACAATAAGAACGAAATCATGGGCTCTGAAGCCTAGGGGACGAACCAAAACAGAGATACGATTAGCCGATTTGTATCGCTGTTCAGTCCCAGGATCAGGTGGATCAAGTTCAGGATGAATCTGTCGCGCCGGATTGTTCAGGTTTCGCAGATGTATTCGTATAGGGTGAGGCTTCCTAAGCGTCTTGAGTCGGGGCGCAAAATTGTAAGCGGCCATGAAGCCCTCCAAGTAGGTGTGGAGCAGATAGCGGTCGTGGAGGCGTTTCGCGGTCGCGTTCCTGATCGTTCGGTTCATCCACTCCACTTTGCTATTCGTCCAAGGATGCTTTGCCTTTGTGAGTTTGTGCTCAATTGCATGCTCACGGCACACGCGGTCAGCGATATGTCCGAAGGCACTTGTAACGCAGGTTTGGTTTGCAAGCTGGATGCCGCCGGCGTTCAGCACCGCGTGCAGCCTGTAAGGAACAGTAATCAGGTCACGCAAGAACTGGGTTGCGGCCATCTTGCCCGACCTTTGAACGAGTCGGATCACGGGAACTTGCTCGTCCGGTCAATGCCGATGAATATGTGGAGCTTGCGTTCGGCGGTCTGCACCTCTGCGATGTCGATATGGAAACAGCCAATCGCAGAGGTGCGGGCCGCTGCCGTTTTTGGTTGTGGCTCTCAACGTTTGGCAAACGTGAGATCTCTTGCCTTTGCAGACAACGGTGCAAGGCCAACCGCGTCAAATTCGGGATCTTCGGTTGCAGTGCATAGAGGCAATCGACAAGCAGCAGGAATGTGTGCTGCCTGAACGTAACCTGCCCCCATTGGCCCCACGTTTATAACGAAAGTTTGCCGGTTTGAGATTGGTAGTGGGTGGGTTCAGAGAAAGCGCGCCGAGCGCGGCGCCCTCGGTTAGTGCAAGTGCCCGCAACGCTTCAAGCGATGTCAGATTTTGGAGCGAGGAATCCGGCCTGACGGCATTGGAGTCGTAGCGCCAAAGGGCGATCTTGCGGCGGGCATCGTTTAGGGTGTCGAATATCTCTTCGTCCAGCAGCTCATGGTGCAGATGCCGTTGAGCGACTCGGTGAAGGCCCTCGCCATAGCCCTCGGATCCGTGGCAGACAGCCCGAAGGTTACCCGTTTTCTTGTAGATCTGGGCCACTTTGGTGCACCTCATCGAATGTGTGCCGCAAGTGCTCGGCTCCAGACCAAGCGACATGACCTGCCCCCGGACAATCCGGGCATACTGCATTGTCGATAGGTGGCGGCTGCCATGGATCCGGCTTGGCCACAGGCCTCTAAGCCGTTCATCTGGGGGCTCCGTATCCAGTGGTTCAAGGATTGACCGGTCGTATCGGCAATCGGCAACGGACAGGTTTTTTCGTCTTGCTCTGGATCATCGAGGCACGTTCCTTCATGTACCCCGCCGCGAAAACGACTCGAAATCTCGGGGCCACGAGGTCGGACCCGCGAAGCTTGCTGTCGACCGCCATGTTGATTGGCGCCAGGTCAAAGGCGTTGCCTTCCATTTCAAGCCGGACCCGTATTGACCAAACGTGCCGCGGCAGGAGCAGGCGTTTTTGACCAACGATGCGGCCCTTTTTCCAGCTGATGCGGGAAGGCCTGACGGCGGGAAGAAGACCGATGGAAATGATGAAATCTCCTGTCCTCCATGCCCGCCCTTATTTGATGATGCCGCCCGAGCAAACATATCACCCTGCAGCCTCGGTGTCTCCGACCGGCCCAGGGTCACGGGCTGATCAGGTTAGGCGTTTCCTGTCACAAACCGCTGCATTATCGACGCGAGGAGCCCCACCGAAATTCATGCAGGCCGTGGCATCTTGCGGCCCTGCGCAACTGCAGCGGAAGGCGCGGCCCACAGTGGTCGGTCGACCATCGGCAATCGGCGTGACGCCAGTTCCCGGGACCGAAGGTTCGTTCTTGGTATGGCGAGATCGACCACACTATGTCCGCTATCCCGAACAGAACTGTCGTATGCCTGATGCGCATCCCTTGTTCAGAAAAGCGGGAGGAGGACTGTCTTGCAGGGTAAGACCTGACGATTGATCCAGAACGGTCAAGCGTGCAGGTCGCGTGATGTAACCTCTCCAACGCGGAAACCTTTGAAGGTCGCCTCGAACCCGGAGCGCTGAGGCGAACAGCACATCATCCCGGCATCGACCGCAGCGGTTGGAGGAAAGTAGGCCAGCCGGACAGGCACGAACGTTTCTTCGAGCGGGTTGTAATACTGAACCCGGATGGCTTCAGCATGGCGCGTCAAGCGGATGCGAACGTCGGTCGCGCCACTAGGAACCTCGACAAGCGACCAATCCGACATGTTGTTGGTCACCACGAGCGAGAAATAGTTCTTTCCGTCCGTATGTTCGATGCCTGCCTTGATCCAGTAGCTTTCGCTCAGCCGGACCATCAGCCCTGCCTGATCATAGAACACCCTATAATCGCCGCTCACACTCACCTCTACCGTGAAGTCGCCCTCGACGTGCTGATGGAGGAAATGGCCGTTGTCACGATAAAAGCCGTAGAACGTTCCGCGCCAGAAGTCGGTGTTGGCACCGGTGGTGACCCGCAGCACATCGCCGTCCCGCGCTACGTTCTCGGGTGGGTTCAGCTATTTGAGATCAGTCATCTTGGGTTCTGCTACGCCAGAGGTTTCCAATGAAAAGCATGCCGGCTGGTCAGGGGCCAGTCACGGTTCCTTCAATCCATCAGCGATACCGCGACGCGTCCTGCTCTCCGATCTCGCGGATGATGCGGGCAGGGTTGCCACCGCAAATCACGCGCTCGGGGATCGTGCCGCGGACAACCGAGCCGGCAGCGATGACCGTGCCCGACCCGATCACGGCGCCAGGCAGGATCGAGACTCCGGCTCCGATCCAGATATCGTCTCCAATCGTCACGGGACGCGCGTATTCCAGCCCTTGGTTCCGCCGTCGGGCGTCCGACGGGTGGCCCGCTGTGTAGATCCCCGCGTTGGGAGCGATGAAGCAGTTTCGGCCGATCGTCACCTTGGCGCCGTCCAGGATCACCAGATTGACGTTCGCATAGAAGTCCTCGCCAAGCTCAGTGTCGAACCCGTAGTCACAGTGAAAATGGCCGTCGAAGGTCATACGTTCGCCCGCCTTTCCCAACAGGCCCCGGAGGGCGCCTCTCGCCGATCAGTATCGTCCGGCTACAGCCCGTTCAGCTCATGAAGGATGCGCTTGGCGGCAAGGCGCTTCTGAAGAACGGCGGGGTCGTAGTTGGCTGCGTAGAGCAGGCCCGCTGCGGCTTTCTCGAGTTCGGTCATATCCTGGCCCAGTCGTCAGGTTCAGATTGCGGGTCTCGGCACTTCGCTCCGATGCCACCATAGCACTGGCAGTGGTTGCTGAGCACATATCAGGTTCGGGATCACCAACGAACAATAGGACCGGCTACTCTGGGCACTTCACGTCGATCTTCTGTCCCTGAGGACGTGACGGCCGCCCGATCCCCAACGAAGCACCATTCTCTCTGCCCGACGACCACTACGCGGTGCTGCAGCGCCGACGGGCCTCGCTGAACGAGATCAGTCGTTTCAGCTTGTCGTCCCACAGATGCAGGTTCACCGATCGCAGGCTCTCGCCGAGCGTCAATCTTTGCGCGACCGCCAGATCAGCGTGATCACGCAGGATTTCGGGCAGTCGATAGAACGGGATGCGACTGTAGAGATGGTGGACATGGTGGATGCCGATATTGGCGGAAAGCCAGCGCAAGGGGCGGGGCAGGACATAGTGAGACGAGCCCGCCAGTGCCGCGTGGTGCAGTTGCCAGGTCTCTGCCTGGGCCCAATGCGTCTCCTCGAACTGGTGCTGCACGTAGAACAGCCACACGCCAAGCGTGGCCGCGACGATGACAGTGGGCAGATAGATGAGAAGCACGGATTGCAGCCCGCCCAGCCAGATCATCACGGCCAGAATGAGAACGATCATTGCGTTCGTCCCCATCGCGGAAATCCAATAGCGCTTTCCCGAGCGCATCAGTCCAAGTGGAAAACGGTTCTGCAGCAGGAACAGATAGCTTGGCCCCAGCCCGAAGAGCACGAGCGGGTGACGGTAAAGGCGATACATCAGCCGACCGACCCGGCTCCGACCGTGATATTCTTCTACCGTCAGCGTCAGCACGTCTCCGATACCGCGCTCATCAAGGTTGCCGTGCTGCGCATGGTGGATGGAATGGGTGCGGCGCCAGACATCATAGGGCGTCAAAGTGAGGACGCCCAGGCAGCGCCCGACCCAGTTCTGGGCCTTGCGGCTGTGGAAGAATGACGCATGGCCGCAGTCATGCTGAATGCAGAATAGCCGCACAAGGAAGAAGCCGTTCAGGATCGCGATCCCAAGCGCCAGCCACGGGCTGAACGACAAGGCTGCCAAGGCCAGCCCCCAAAGCAACGTGAAGGGCACGATTGTAACAAGAAGCTCGAAGATACTGCGCCGCGTCGAGGGTTCGCGATACTTCGCAAGTATCCGAACCCAATGCTTGGCCGAGCGGACCTGCGCCGCAGAAATGTCGGAAGATGTCATGATCACCGCCTCGGAGTTGGAGCCACGTATGCCCCTCGGCCCCCACGGCATTGACTTGTGCCATATCATCTAGTGCAGCGCCGCTTCCCTAGCAAGGCAAGCCGGGCGGCGACAGATCAGCGCATCACGCGTATGGGTGCGCTCGTTCCTCTCCATCAACATGAAGCCTCGCCTTCAACTTCGGCCTTGCATCACCCCCGACGTCCGCTCCGGTGAGCAGCTGCCGCAGAGACCTCTGATCAGAAATTGCAGCCGCTGGCGCAGTTCGGCCGGGCGACCTTCCTCCAGGGCAGCTGAAGCCGACTGAAGCGGATGTGCGTCTGGTCCGTGCATCGGGCCTCGCTGACCGCAGAATCCCGACCGGCCCGGTAAAGCTGACGCTTCCTGTCTTTGCCAAACCGGCTAACTCGATGGGAAACTGGTTCTTGGTAGAACCGGAGAGCCGGTCGCTCCTCCGGCGACTGGAGGGCAGAGCATTGCTGAATGCGACGCAGCAAAGTCCGCCGGGCACCACGGTTGATCGCGGCGAACGTGGACACGCAATTCATCATCACCGCGTCCAGCGACAGCGTCGATGCGGCGCGGCGCGAGCGCTATATCGTCCTGACAAATGAAGGCGGCACAACGCCGGTGCTTTTTCTGACGAAGGTAGAAGAAGCCGCAGATGTCAGAGCTCACTTGGATCAGGTAAGATGCCCGCAGAATGCGGCTTGTCGTGGAATGACTCGACGCAACATCTAAAGATGCGGCGCTGGTGCAGACCCAATGGTCCGGCCCAGGCCAGACTGCTGTCCTCTTCGGCTTCTCGTCTGTAGGAAGATCCTCACTGCTGATCGCACTTGGGGAAAAGCATCCAAGGATGCGCGACTGACCGTTGGCATCCGCGAGGCAGACAGCACGGGCCGATACGACGACGTCGCGCTCGCTTTATATCATTGCCGTCGGTAGCTGGGTGATCGAGACGCCCGGCATCTGCTTCATGGGCTACAAGGCATGCAGGCGCGTCCAGAGCGAGCCTGCCAGAACGCCCAGTACCTTTGCGATATGTACGGGAGAACCGTGTCGAACTGCGATCCTTCGCTCATCTTCGGCCTGCCGGCCGGGCCCCTAGAGTGACATCGTGCCGCGATGCTGGCCCGACGCGACCAGTTGACGGTGTGCATCACCCAGATCAGACCCATGATGCATTTTCGACCCCTCCTTTCGCACCGCCCTTCCTCTCCAGCCCTCAGCCGGGAAGCCTGGGATGCACTGTTTTCTCGTTCATCGGCCTCGCCGGCCTGTTCCTTGGCGGCGAGGCGCTGGTGCACGGTTCTGTTGGCGTCGCGCGGCGGCTTGCGAGACTGCCACTGCTGATCAGGTTGACGGTGGTGGGCTTCGGCACGTCCACCTCTGAACTTTTTGTGTCGGTGGTTGCCGCGCTGCGGGGCTCGCCCGATAACGGCATCGGCAATATCGTCGGCTCAAACATTGGCAACATCCTGTTGATCGTCGGCATGGCGGCTCTGGTATGGCCGATTCAGATCATGGGCGGTACCCTGTGCCGCGACACTGCCGTGACGATACCGGCTGCGCTCGCGCTGGTGCCCATACTCTGGATGGGCGTCATGGTGCTGGGACATCACCTACCTGCCGATGCGGCGTGGGTTGCTCTACCTTGGGGCCAGTTTGGACCGGTTCACGCGCAAGGTGCTGGCCTGGCGCATCTCGAACACGCTGGAAGCCGAGTTCTGCAAGCGGCCCTGAACCAGGCCATCCATACGTTCGCCCCGCCCGAGATCTTGAACACCGACCAGGACAGCCAGTCCACGTCCTCTGACTGGACCGATCGGTTGAAGAGAGCAAAAACCAAGGTCTCGATGAACGGCAAGGCCCGGTATCTGGACAAGATCTTCATCGAGCGTCTCTGGCGATCCCCGACATGGGAATGCGTCTCTCTGCACGCTTGGGAAACCAGATCACAGGCTCGCGCAGGCGTCGGACGCTGGTTCACCCTCTGCAACCATCTGCGGCAACACACCGCCAATGGTGGTCGAGCGCCTGCCATGGTCCACGTCAGCAGCAATGCAACCGGTCAGCAGCCGCAGGCAGTCGCTTAAATCAAACGGAAAACCGTCAAAAGAGCGGCGCGTGGATCAGGCGAGCGAACGTCGATCGATTCAACGTTTCTTCTTAGGCACTCAAAGTTGCCGCGGAACAGCTCAAGTCGACCTGACTATGGGAAATTTTTAGACATATTGCCTGTACATATTATCAACCAGGTAAGGTGATCCCTGCTAAGCCGACGGTAAGAGATAGACCAGAGGCGCTAAAATGACCGAAGTCACGTGGATGTGGTTTGGACGGCAGGCACAAATCAATGGGGATTACCGAACCGCAGTCACGAATGCTGAAGCGGACAAGATCGAAGGTTACACGGCAACGGGTCCAAGTCAGATGCACGCGACTTCCTTGGATGGAACTCTGCGCAACATCAGGACTGGCAACGGAGACACTCAAGGATTTGCAACGACTTACAATAGGCATTCCGACGGATTCAGCACGTTTGACTATGTTTCGCCAGCGACCGGCGAAGCGGCCAAAGCGGCGATCACCGGTTTTCTTTCGGTCAAATATGAACTGACGCTCCCCGACGGCACACCGTGGCAGGGAAACGGCGTCCTGATCCAGATGCACAACGGAGACATGTTTTTCCGACCGGCGAAGACTGAAATGGAAAACTGGGAAGGCGTTCCGGAAATCAAGTCCGTCTCCATTCTGGAGGCAGACCCCCTTCCCCCGACAACCTATGTTGCACCGGTATCCTTCTCCAGAGGCATCTTCGATGTTCAGGTCGTCTGCTTCGCTTCGGGAACGCTGATCCTGACGCCGGCGGGACAGGTTCCAATCGACGACCTGGAAGAAGGCGACCTGGTGCAGACAAAGGACAATGGGCCTCAGCCGATCCGATGGCACGGTTCTCGGTCTGTCAGCCATGCCGAAATCTTGGCCTATCCCAAGCTCAAACCCATCCGCATCTCGGCCGGCTCCTTGGGAAAGGACAATCCGGATACGGACCTGATCGTGTCGAGGCAGCATCGGATCCTGGTTCGATCCGCTATTGCGCAAAGAATGTTCGATACCGATGAATTGCTGGTTGCAGCGATACAACTGACCACGATGCCGGGCATTCATGAGATCGAACCCGACGACGCTGTTACCTACCATCACCTGCTCTTGGACGCTCATCAGATCATCTACGCAAACGGGGCTGAGGCAGAGTCACTCTACAACGGACCTCAGGCCCTGAAGGTGATGGGGAAGGACGCGGTCGAGGAGATCACCTTCTTATGGCCAGACATATTGTCCGAGGATGCAAACGGGCCCGCAAGGCCCTTTGCGCGAGGGAAGAAACTCCAGCAGATGCTGTCCCGACATATCGCGAATGGCCGGCCCCTGACCTGATGCCCTTCCCGCGCGACCGCATCGCCGGGCACAGACAAGGTAAGGGGCAACGCACTCCTCACGTCATCGCCATCGCAGCCTGATTGGCGGTCTTGCCATCTGTCCAGGAGGGTGACAAATCCCGAAGAACGGCCAATGATCAAGGACAGGCTTATGGAGGATACGACATTGCTGTCCATGGCGGACCACTTGGGATTTGTCGCGGTCGCGCTGGAATGGGTTGTCGTCCTGATCGAGCTGTTCGCGATTGCGATTCTGCTGCTGGGCATCGTGCGGTTCACGGGGTGGTTTGTCTCTGGCGAGGTCAT
Source organism: Paracoccus sp. SM22M-07 (assembly GCF_001887735.1). Taxonomy (NCBI): domain Bacteria; kingdom Pseudomonadati; phylum Pseudomonadota; class Alphaproteobacteria; order Rhodobacterales; family Paracoccaceae; genus Paracoccus; species Paracoccus sp. SM22M-07. The sequence goes on along the minus strand of NZ_JPKW01000005.1, from coordinate 69,901 downwards.
GCGGCGCGATGCGCATGAGCGCAATCATCAACTCAATCGCGGTCGGCTGGCGCTTGGCAGGCACATTCTGGCCAGCCTCGAGGTCCTGATCGTCGCCGACCTGATCCGGACCGTGCTGCACCTGACGCTTGCCAATATCGTGCTGCTGGGGGGGCTGGTGCTGATCCGGACCTTCATCTCCTTCTCGCTCGAATATGAAATGAGGGCGCTGGAGAAGGAATGACCGTTCAGACGGGATGGAGGGCGCTGTCTGCCTTGCCGGCAAGCATCACGGGTCGCCAACCTTCGGGCATGAGGTGATAACTGTCACAGGAACCGGCTCTATGGGACATGGCCCAATTCCCGAAACGCCTGGTCCGGGCCGTAATATCATCTGCGTTGATGAGCAGCTTTGTCCTGCAATGGGGGAGCTGGCTGGTTGAATTTACTGCGGCGACCACGAACGTCCGGCCTAAGAAGGCCGCACTGCAACACCTGGCGAGGGTAACTGGCAGCTAAGGGCCGAGGCTGTGTGAAAATTGGCCGGCAGGGGCTGTCGGTTTGCCCGGTTGCTGGCTTTCAGCCGCCTTCGACACCCTTTTCGCGCGTGACGGCATGGGGATCCCGTTCAGGCAAGGCGTGACGTCTGCGCTTGGGCCACGGCAGCCCCCGGTCAGGCGACAATGGCCCGCACCAGGCCTCGAATGTCAATCAATGCGACCACCCGCTTGATGTTGTAGGCCAGGACATTCACCGCCATCTCGGTGCGGACGTTGTTCAGCCTCCGCGTCAGGAAATGGGTGTGCCCCATCCAGGCCTTGAGGGTGCCGAACGGGTGTTCGACCGTGCATCGGCGCAGGATCATCGGATCCGCCTTCCCACCGATTGTTTCACGCATCGCATCGACGAGGTTCTCATGGTCCCACCGGGTGATCCGGCGTTCCTTGCCGGTGGCGCATGCTGAGGGGCTCCAGCGTCGCCATTGACGGGAGCAAGTTGCGGGCCGTCAGCAGCCGGGATCGCAACTTTGCCAAGAACAAGATCGCCAGCCGCATCGCCCACTTGAAGGCGGACGTCGAGCGCTACATCGCGGAGATGGTGCAGGTCGATCGACAGGAGAAGGGCGAGGTTCGGGCTGAAGAGGTCGCGCACTTGGCCACGCGTTGCGGGCGCGTCCGGCGGCATATCCAACACCTGCAAGCCATGGGTCGGGCCTTGGCCGATGCGCCGGATGGGCAGATATATTGGACAGACCCCGATGCCCGCGCCATGGCGACCAGCGCCCGGAACAGCGGCATGGTCGGCTGCAATGTTCAGACTACGGTCGACACCGAGACCTATCTGATCGTCGCGCATGAAGTCACCAACCAGGGTCATGACCGTGATCGTCTAGTGCCGATGGCAAGAGCGGCCAAGGATGCGCTCCGTCGCGATGAGATGCATGTGCTGGCCGACAAGGGCTACTTCAGCGGGCGGCAGATCCTGGCCTGCCATAAGGCTGGCATCACTATGACCATCCCGCGCCCCGAGACGTCGGGTAGCGCGTCCAGGAACCATGCCCAGCCTTTCGGGCGCGCGCGGTGCGCCACGTCCGATGCGACAAGCTGGTTCAGGTGGCGTCCTTGCCCCAGGTCCATCACCGCGCGCGTCGCAAGATGGGTTTCGCCCGGGATGGAGGTCAGATCTTGCCCGTCGTGCTCGACCAGGTCGCGGACGAGGCGCAGCGTCCGTCGCCATTCGTCGCGATTCACCCGGCTATGCCACTGGTCGCGCAGGTCGTCTTCGTATTTCTGCATGCTGGGGATGGCAATCATCAGCATTCCCATAACCGAGAGGGGCGGACCAAGCAGAGGAACTTCGGATATGAGCAACGTATGCCCTGCCGAGGTGCGCGCAGCTTTGGCCTTCATCATCGCCCACCCGGTCCGGACCGATGATCGCCCGTCGGGTGCGTTTCGACCGCAGATTCGGCGCAAGGATGTGCAGGAAGACCCCGATAGGTCGGACCTCAGAGCCGATGACAACGTGCACCTTTGTGTTCATGCCGACTTTCATTCGACTGGTATGGCGACTTTGTCCCCTTTTTGGTCCGCAGGCTTTAAGTAGCTCGGTGTGCTCGCAGATAGATTGCATCGATCATGGGTAACTGTGCCTCTGTCCCCTTGTGCTGTCAGACCGACTATCATCCGGGTAAAGGTTCTGTGAGCGCTCGTTCCTTTCCAACGAATAGGGAGAGCTTTGGCCGATCCATACTTCGTTGCCGTAGCGCATCATCACAGTCCAGCGCATGTGATGACGATGATGCCGTGCAACATTCGCAGATCATCAAGGTGTGGGCGGCTATAGCCATTGGAAGGCAGGGGCCAAGCTGCGCCATCTGCGCATGGCTCTGTTTTCTTGTGAAAGGCTGAATTAGATCCGGGTTTGGGAACAATCGGTTTCGAACCCGGACCGGCTTCTCACTTGGGCAATAACGCCGACAGGATATCGTGCAGTTGGGGCGTTCCGGAGGCTTGCCAGCCAAGGCGTTGCAGACGCCCGGTCTCCATCACGCTCACTTTGCCGGGGTCCGCGCGGAGGGGGAGAGGATGACTGATCCCGCAAAGCCGAGCGAATTGCGCCAGCATGTCGCGTCGGTCCAGCACCATGCCCGAGATGTTGAACACCATCGGCGCCAGTGCCTCCGGCGGGGCGAGGGCGATGATGCGGACGGCTTCGGCAAGGTCATGCGAATGGACCTCGGTGGCCACGCGGGGGGCGATGTGTCGCCCCTGCGCGTAGTCCTGCAAAAGCTGCGCCCATTTATGCTCAAGGCCCGGAACCGGCAGGCCGCAGACGCCGGTCGCACGCAGGATTGCCACCGCCAGATCAGCCGAAGCCATCCGGCCCAGCGCGATCTCTGCGCGACGCTTGACCTTGCCATAGAGGGTGTCCGGGCGGGGCGGCAGGTCCTCGTGCAGAATTGTTCCGGGCGGATAGTCGCCATAGACCGCGCGCGACGACAGGAACAGGATACGCGGGACACCGGCATCGCGGGCTGCAGCGAACAGGCGGATCGTGCCGTCCAGGTTGCGACGCAGGAACGCCTCCGGCGCGTCGCCCTCACCGCCGCGATAGTGGCCGGGGACATGTGACAGGGCAGCGTGGACCAGGACATCCTGGCCGCGCAGGTCCGGTGCGCCCCGGTCAAGATCGAAGGGCATGAAAACGGCCTTGTCGTGCCGGGATGGGCGGCGCCCAAGCGTCAGGACATCGTGGCCCGACCGGATCAGGTGATCGACAATGTGGTGGCCGACGAAGCCGGTCGCTCCGGTGACGGCGAATCTCATCGCGGCAATGGCAGGTCTTGGACAGCGGGGACCGGACCGTCGCCCGCAAAGGCGGCCCACAGGTCGATCAGCGGCTTCAGCGCCTTCGCCTGCGGATGCGGCGTCATCCACGGCTTTTCGTATTGAAAGTGCAGAACGCGGATCGACGACCAGTTCCAGAGGTCCGGCAGGTTCAGCCAGGCATATTGCAGCATGTTGTCAAAGACCGGCAGCCCATGCCAATCGGGAAAGAAGCTTTCAAGGAAGGTCTGGTCGGTACGACGCCAGAATGCGCCCGGCGCGTCCAGACGGGCAAGCATCCGATCGAAGGTCGCCGGGTTGGGCCTGGCCGTGAAGACCCCCGAATTCAGACGGTGAAAATCGGCCAGCGATTCATACACATTGGGCGCCGCCGAGAATTCGGGATAGTCGAACAGGCGGTCTATGTTCTGCAGGACCAGCGTGTCCGCGTCCAGGAACACGGCCCGCGCATAGTCCAACTGCCACAGGCGAAGCTTGGCGAAATTGTCCAGCGGCGTGTGGAACGGGGGTTTTTGCCCCTTGGTGAAGGGCGCCCGGTCGTGAAGCGCGGATTTCGCATGGGCATGGTTGAAGGCGTCCGAGGTCGGCAGCAGGTCGACCGGGACAAGACGCACGTCGAATGCCGCAAGCGGCGCCAGCGCGCTGGTGGGCACGCCTGCGGTGTGCATCACGACAATATCCGCCGTCGTCCCACTGAGGCGGAGCGAGCGCACAAGCGCGCGCGCGCCCAAGGCAAAATCCGCGTTCGTCACCAGGGTGACGAAGGCCGCGTCCCCCTGCGCCCGGCCGGACGGTCCCGTCACGAGACCGACTTCAGCTTGCGCCCTTCGGGATCACGTTCGACCTTTGCGGCCAGGTCCCGCGTCCAGGCGGACACGGCCGGCACGCGGCTGCGATCGATGCGGTGAGAGAACTTGCGCGCGACCTCCACGACCTCGCCCAGCAGACCCTCGGCCAGCGTCGTGGGCGTCAGCCCCAGGGCAAGGAACTTGCGGTTGTCGACGACAAGGTCGTTCTCGGCGGCCTCGGCGCGGGGGTTTGGCAGATGGGCCACGCGGGCACCCGTGACCTTGGCGACCAGGCCCGCCAGATCGCGGACGCGATGCGTTTCGGTCATCTGGTTGAAGATTTCCACCCGCTGGCCCGCTTGGGGCGGTGCCGCAAGTGCCAGCTCGATGCAGCGCACGCTGTCCTGGATGTGGATGAAGGCGCGGGTCTGTCCGCCGGTGCCGTGGACGGTCAGCGGATAGTCGATGGCCGCCTGGATCAGGAAGCGGTTCAGCACCGTGCCGTAATCGCCGTCATAATCGAACCGGTTGATCAGCTGCGGATGACGGCGGGTCTGGTCGGTATGGGTGCCCCAGACGATGCCCTGGTGCAGATCGGTGATCCGAAGCCCGTCGTTCTGGGCATAGAACTGGAACAGGATCTGATCGAGGCTCTTGGTCATGTGATAGACCGAACCCGGCCGCGTCGGATAGAGGATCTGCTGCGGCACCTTCGCCCCGTCGGGCCGCGTGATGTCCACGTCCAGATAACCTTCGGGAATCGTCGCCCCGACGCTTGAATAGCCATAGACACCCATCGTGCCCAGGTGGACGACATGGGCGTCGACGCCGCTTTCCACCAGCGCCGCCAGCAGGTTATGCGTGGCGTTGACGTTGTTGTTGACGGTATAGACCTTGTGCCGGTCGGATTTCATCGAATAGGGCGCGGCGCGCTGTTCGGCGAAATGGATGATGGCATCGGGCCGGTGTTCGATCAGCCAGGCCTTCACGCGCTCATACTCGCCGGCAAGGTCCAGCAGGTGAAAGTGCAGGCGGCGGCCGGTCAGGTCGTGCCAGATGCGGCAGCGTTCCTGGATGGAATCCATCGGGGTCAGCGACTGCACGCCCAGTTCCGTGTCGATCCAGCGTCGCGACAGATTGTCGATGATGTGAACCTCATGTCCAAGGTTCGACAGGTGCAGCGTCGTGGGCCAGCCGACAAAGCCGTCCCCGCCAAGAATCGCAATCTTCATAGGGCGGTTCTCCTTCGTATGCGGGCCAACGGGTTCAGCCTGGCGGACAGCCAAGACCGTATGCCTGGTGGCGCTGTTACCAGGGATTGATATCCGCTTTCGTTCCACGGGTGAAGTCTCTGCGAATGCATGCACGCCACGGCGATCTGAATAGCCGGCGTGCAAGACAGATCGGTGACAGGACATGGGCGCTCGACAGCAAGGTCCGGGATTGCACCAGCCCGGCGTTGGACACAGCGGCGGAATGGCCCAGCATCAGGTCGACGCGAAAGGCATGAAAACCATGGGTTCGACCCGGTGTCAGGGAACTGGGGCCGAAGGTTCGCGCTTTAGGAGGGATGAAAGATCATGTGCATAAGTCTCGGTTCGATCGGCTTGATCGGCTTTCCAAACGTCTGGATTCGGTGTTCCGAATTCCCGGCACCCGCTTTCGGGTGGGCTATGACGCCATTGCGGGTTTGCTGCCCGGGATCGGCGACGCCGCGGCGATGGTGCCGGCGGTGGTGATCATCGTGGAAAGCTATCGCATGGGACTGCCGGGTCACAAGCTGGCCAGACAGGCAATCAACGTCGCGGTGGACACGACAATCGGCAGCATCCCCGTCCTGGGCAGTTTCTTCGACGCGTGGTACAAATCCAATCTTCGCAATGTCGACATCCTGCGAAGCCATCTTGAAGGCGTCAGCACGGATGTGATCGACGCGCGCTAAGGGGATTGCCGGACCTGCCATGGGTTTGACAGGCCCGGGACCGGCTGATCAGGCCTTCCACGGCTTACCGATCGGCACCGGCCGCGGATTGCAGGCCAACGGTTTTCGCCGCCGATAGAATCGCCGTGTCCGTCCCTTTCGGGCCGACCAGCATCGTCAGCGCCCAAGGCTTTCCACCCCAGCGCGAGGGAAGGCTGATCGCGCATCCATCCACCAGATTGACCAAGGACGTGTTGCGCAGCATCGCGGCATTGATGCGGTCGAAATCCGCCTCGGTTTCGTCTATGCGGGGCGGCATCATCTGCAGGGTCGGCGCCAGCATGGCGTCAAAGCCGTCCATCAACGCCCCGAAATGCGCGACGATCCGGGCGCGTTCGGCATAGGCATCCGCGATCTGGCTGTCCGAAAGCGTTTCGGCAAAGCGGATGCGCGACAGGACGCGCGGATCGCCGATGCTGCCCAATGTTTCCAGATCATCCGCGTAAAGCCCGTGCGCTTCGACCGCGACGATGATCCGGTTCAGACCCACCGATGCGCCGATCAGGGTCGCGTCGACGGGCACCAGGCGGTGGCCTGCTGCCCTCAGGCGGTCCTGTTCGGCGGCAAACCAGGCGGCGATTTCGGGTGAGAGGTCGTTGACGAAACCGCCATGGGGCAGGGCCAGAGTCAGGGGGCCGTCGGACGTGGGGGGCAGGGGCGATCCTGCCATGACCTCCAGCATCTTGTGCAATGTCGCATGATCGCGCGCCATCGGTCCGGGCGTGTCATAGCTGGGCGCCAGGGGATGGACGCCGGTGTCGGGGATCAGGCCCTGACTGGGCTTCATGCCCCAGATGCCATTGGCCGCGGCCGGAATGCGCAGGGACCCGCCCGTATCCGTGCCGATGGCGGCATCGGTCAGCCCCAGGGCGACGCCCACCGCGCCCCCCGAGGACGAACCGCCCGGAATGACACCGTCCGCCAGCGCGCTGGAGGGGGTGCCGTGATGGGGGTTCAACCCCACCCCCGAATAGGCGAATTCCGACATCGACGTGCGCCCGAACATCACGGCCCCGGACTTGCGCAGCCGTTCGACGGCGGCCGCGTCGCTTGCGGCCGGCGCGCGCCGGGCCAGCAGGCGCGACCCGGCGCTGGTGACCTGACCCACCTCGTCGAACAGGTCCTTGACCGAGATCAGCGTCCCCAACAGGGGCAGTTCCTCGCCCGCATCGTGACGGGCCTGCTGGCGGCGTGCCTCGGCGCGGATGCGGTCGGGGTCGAAAGACACGAAGATCGCGCGCCTTTGCGCATCGGGCATGTCGGCGACGCGGGCGATCGCGGCGTCGACCTTATCGGCCAGCATGCTCATGCGACCTCGGCCAGGGTCACGGTGGCATAGTCATGGCTGATGCGGCGGCCCGTGGCGGGATCGGACATGGCCATGCGGAAGCTGCCGGCAGGACGGACCCCGCCCTTCGCGCCAAAGGTGCCGCACATCATCGCGACGGCCCCGTCGCGCGCCAGGTCATCCAACCCGGCCGACGCGATCAGATCCGTCAGGGGCCGGATCGCGGACAGGCTGCCTTGCTGATAGGGGACCCATTCACCATCCTCATGGACCCAGCTTTCCAGCACGATCTCGTCCAGGCGGTCCGCGACGCTGTCCCAGTCCCACAGCTGATCCGCACAGGGCTTGGCGCAGATCTGCTTGGACAGCGCCACCGAATGCGCCTCGAGCGCGCGGTCGGTGTGGTCAGATCCCAGCCCCAGCCAGCGCCGTCCCCCGGCCTGCACGACCAGCGGTTCGACCTCGCCCGAGCTGTCGCCGCCCACCACCTGGATGCGGGGCGATTGGGTCAGAAGCCCGGACGACGCGCGATAGAACAGCGGCGTGGCCGAAGGCGGCGTGACGCCGATCGCGGCCAGTTCGTCGATATGATGCTGGATGGCCGCCTGGTCGCGTCCGGTCCACCCGGCGACGACCAGATGGGCAAGTTCGATGTCCAGCCATTGGCCGTTGCAATTGAAACGCATGGTTCAGTCCTTTCAGAACGCAGAAGGCAGCCACAGCGCCAATCCGGGCACCGCGATCAGCGCGGCGACCATCAGCGCCATGACGGCGACATAGGGGATGACGCCCATGATGACGTCGTTGATGGACCCGCTTTTGCGGGCGCCCTGAACCACGAACAGGTTCAGGCCGACGGGCGGCGTGATCAGGGCCATCTCGACCAGCACGATCATCAGGATGCCGAACCAGACCTTGTCATAGCCAAGGCCGGCCATGATCGGCACGACGATGGGAATGGTGGCGACCATCAGGGCCAGAGTCTCGTTGAAGAAACCCAGCACCACATAGAGGGCGATGACCAGCAGCAGGGTGCCGAAGGGCGACAGGCCGGACCCGCCGATCAGCGCCGTCAACTGGCGTCCCAGACCCGCCGATGTCATGGCGAAGTTCAGGAAATAGGCCCCGACGATGACCAGCATGATCATGGCCGAGATGCGGATCGTGCCCTCCAGCGCCTCGGCCACCGATTTCAGGGTCAGCCCGTCGCCAAAGGCCGCGATGACGACCGCCATGGCGACCCCGATGGCCGCCGATTCCGTCGGCGTCGCCCAGCCTGCATAGATCGAGCCGATGACGACCCCGAACAGCACGATGATCGGCAGCAGCTGTTTCAGGCTGATCAGCCGCTCGGACCAGCGGAAGCTGCGCGACGGACCGCCAAGCGCGGGCCGCATCATGCAGATCGCCACCGTCACCAGGATGAAGAACAGCGCCAGCAGCAGGCCCGGAACCAGGCCGGCCAGGAACAGCTGCGGGATCGATGTTTCGGTCAGGAACCCATAGACGATCAGGTTGATCGAAGGCGGGATCATGATGCCCAGAGTGCCGCCCGCCGCGATGGCGCCGGAAAACAGGCGCGGGTCGTAATTCAGCCGCTCGGCCTGCGGCATGGCGACGGTCGCGACGGTCGCCGCGGTGGCCACCGAGGAACCGGAGGTGGCCGAGAACATCGTTGCCGTGGCGATATTGGCATGGACCAACCCACCAGGCAGCCATGACAGCCACTTGTCCAGCGCCGCATAGGTGCGTTCCGCCACCCCGCCGCGCACCAGGATCTCGCCCAGAAGCACGAAGAGGGGGATCGCGATCAGCGTGCTGGATGCCGATGAGGACCAGACCATCTGCCCCATTCCGCGCAGCAGCGGAAAGGCGGAATAGAACTGGCTGACGCCCACGCCCAGCAGGAACAGCACGATCCCGACCGGGATCGACAGGGCCATCAGCCCCAGCAGAGAGATTGCGACGGTCCAGATCATAGCTCGACCTCCGTGCCGATCCCGATGGCGGCATCCATCTCCTCGCGGCGCTTGGCGACCAGATAGGTCAGGGCGATCAGGGTCAGCGCCGTGGCGGTCACGGCGAACCACAGCCAACCGGCGAACCAGATGCCCTGGGGGATCCACAAGGGCGTTTCCAGGGGCGTGTTGGCGCGCGACCCTTGGGTCAGGGTGCGCGACAGGACGGGCCAGCTTTGAAACGCGACCAGCAGGACGATCGCGTTCGTGACGACCATCGCGAAGATGTCCATCACCGCGCGTCCGGTCTGGGCCAGTTTCAGCCGGATCACGTCGATGCGGACATGCGCGCGCTGGATCAGCGCGCATGCCAGGCCCCAGCTGGCCACGGCGGCCATGACATAGCCCGAAATCTCGTCCGAGCCCCCGAGCGAGGCGCGGCCGAACCCGCGCAGGGCGACATCCGTCAGGATGAACAGCACCGTCAGCACCAGGGCCAGACCCAGCACCAGCGCCACGAAACGGTTGGCGCGCCGAAGCGCGCCATAGAGGTGATCGACCATCCGCATGATCCCTTACTGCGGGATGGACAGGCCGACCGTCTGGCCGACCGTCTGGTTCCAGCGCGCGGCCCAGTCACCGCCTGCACGCGACGCCCAATCGGGCAGGACCTCGTCGGTCAGGATCTGGCGGGCGCGGGCGATGTCGTCCTCGCTGGCCTCGACCACCGTCATCGAGGCATCGCTGCCCCCCTCGCAGGCGTCGCTGCCGGTCAGGCAGGCCAGGTCATTGTCCAGGCCACCCTGGGCTGCCTGCCACGCCGGGGCTTCCAGCCCCTCGGCCACGGCGGCCAAGAGCGCGGTCCGGTTTTCCTCGGTCATGCCGTCGAAGCGATCCGCGTTCATGGCGATGACCACCGGGTCCCATCCGCCAAGCGGCAGGGTCAGCAGATGGTCCGACACCTCCCACCAGCCGGCCGAAAAGCCGGAACCGGCACCGGTCACGGCGCAGTCGATCACGCCCCGTTCCAGCGAACCGGGAACCTCGGAAAAGGCGATGTTGATCCCTTCGGCGCCCAGGGCCTCCAGGAACATGGTGGTCATGCGCCCCGAACCCCTGACCTTCTTGCCCTCAAGATCGTTCAGAGAGGTGATCTCGCCCCGGCAGAACACCATCTGCGGCGGATAGGGCGCGATGCCCAGCACCTGCGCGCCAAAGCGTTCGCGCATGATGTCCTCGACCATCGGACGGGCCGCCTGGACCATCGCCTGGGCACTATCCGCGTCGCTGGCCACCAACGGCACGTCCAGACCTTCCAGTTCCGGCGCATCGCCCACGGTATAATCGGCCACGGTCGCGCCGATATCGAAGACGCCGTCGCCCAGCATCCGATAGACATCCGCGCCCGCGATGCCCATCTGGTCAAAGCTGGTCAATTGCGCCGTCAGGGCGCCGTCGGTCATCTCGGGCAGGCGCTCCGTCCAGAACGGCGTCTCGAAATCCTGATAGAGGGGCAGGTTCGACCAGCTGCCCACGACGGCCAGTTCCTCGGCCAGGGCAGGGGTGGCGATCAGCGTTCCGGTCATCAGCAGTGCCAAAGTGGTTTTCATCGTTCTCTCCTGTCGGTTTCTTGTTCTGATTGGGTTCAGATCCTTGGTTTTCTTGACGCCATGGCGGCGCGCGGTCGCGGCCTGGTCAGGGCATGGGGACCCTATGGCGGGCGCCCTTGGCCGGGCGGATCCTTGCGGCAGCCGGCGCCGTGACCCTGTCGTCCTGTCGATGCCTGCCGTCTTGCGAATGTCCGAAGCCTTTCGCAGGGTGCGCGAAATCTTGCGGACAGGGAGGGACAAGAAGCGACATCGACAATTCTCTCGCGGGTCACGAAAGAGTGTGCAGCCAAGGAAAAGCACGAACAACAGTTCAGATATTGTCAGTAATGATCTTCTTTGGCGATCAGTTTCGCGCTGCAGCCACCGCGGCGCGGGTCACTTCCCGACCGATCTTCTCATTGCGTTCCGGAGAGTAGCAGATGGCGAAATCCAGATCCGGCAGGCGCGCCTCGGGCCGGACTTGGATCTCCTCCAGCCCCGCATGAGGCCAGGACCGGACGATGTCATGGGGTATGGTGCCGATGCCGAAACCTTGCCCCACCAGATGCAGCGCTGTCGCAAGGGATGCCGAACCGTGGACGGCCGCCACCTGTCGGCGCCCCGGCGACAGCAGCTGGACGACCTGTCGATGCGGCAGGCTCGATTTCGGGAAGGACACGATGGGCAGGCTGGACAGATCGTCGATGCCGGCGGGGTTCGGCAGGGTGAAATGGGCGGGTGATCCGAACCAGCCAAGCGTGACCGGCGGCAAGGCGGTCAGGATGATCCCGCGCGGCGCCTGATCGCGCAGCATGATGACCACGTCCAGCCCGTCCTGCGCCAGCAGCGTGCCCATCTGGTCCGAGGTATCGACCGATATCTCGAACCGCAGCAGGGGGTGGCGGGCGCGCAGATCCGTCAGCATCCGGGGCAGGACCGTGTGGGTCATCGTCTCGGCGACGCCAAGACGCACGACCCCGGCCATGACGTTCTGGGTCAGCTCCTCCAGAATGCGGTCGCGCTGGGCCACCAGGACCTCGGCCTCGTCGCACAGGCGCCGCCCCGCGGCCGTCAACCGAACGCCGCGCCCGTCGCGTTCGAAGATCGCGATCTTCATGCGGTCCTCAAGATGGCGCACGCGTCTTGAAATCGCCGATTGCGCCAATCCCAAATCGTCGGACGCCGCCCGAAAGCCGCCCTGCCGCACGATGGCGCGGATGATCTCTATATCTCGAAAACCGAACATGGCGCGATCAGACGGGGATGCCGCGCGGTGGTCAAGCGGATCTTTCGGCGCGACGATTCAGGGCGGGAAGGGTCGACTGGCGGGCGTCCTGCCGATGACCCTGATGCCGGCCGGAAGCGAAGGCCGCAAACCCTTCACAGGTCGCCGGGCCGACCATCGGCTTCAATTTCGGCATCATGATGGCCGAACGGCTGAACCGCCCACCGTAAGATTGCGCCGACTGTCGGGCAAAGGGCCTATGGGCCTGCGGGACCGCACCTTCGGGTCTTTTTCGCGACCGCTGTCACGACGGGGCATCGAACTCGGCGCGCACCCGATCCCACGCCAATGTCAGGTGGCGCCCCAGAATTTCCGACAGCCCCTCCGCGTCGCGCGCCTCCAGGGCCAGGATCATCTGTTCGTGTTCGGCCACGGCGCTGGCCCATTTGTCGGCGCCTTCATGCCCGATAAAACGGATGCGTTTCAGCCGGGTCTGCAGCCGGGCGTGGACCTCGCAAAGCGCCCCGTTGTCGGCCAGTGCCACGATGGCCGTGTGGATCGCCTGGTTCAGCTTGTAATAGGCCATGCGGTCGCGGCGGGCATAGCAGTCCAGCATCTGGTCATGCAGGGCGCGTACCTCGGCGATGCCCGCATCCGTCGCCTGCGCGCAGGCGATGATGCCGGCCTGTTGTTCCAGGATGCGGATCACCTCCAGCATGTCGCGAACCTCGCGCGCGCCGAACTGCTTGACCACCGCGCCGCGTGACGGGACCAGCTCGACCAATCCTTCGGAGGCCAGGTACTTGATCGCCTCGCGCAGCGGCGTACGGGACACGCCCAACTGCTGGCCGATCTGGCCCTCGTTCAGGCGGGTGCCGGGGGGCAGCTGCCCTTCGATGATCATGTCGCGCAGCCGCGACAGGATCGCGTCCAGCAAGGGCAGGCGTTCGATGCGGGCATCTGTATCAGGCATGTCGGTCACCGGCGTCTCCGTTGGCGCGTCTTCTTCTGGCTATGACGGGGACGGGGGCAAGTCAACATTGCGTTCTGTGTGCTGTATACAGAATTATTGATACGGTTCGGCGACCGTGCTAGCAAGAACCGAGGACGTGATTCGGGGGGGGATCGATGTCGGGGAACATGCTGCACTGGACGCCGCAGGACTGGCCCATCGCCTGTGCGATGATCCCGTTCGCCACGGTGCACGACGCCGGGCCGGATGCCTGGGCGCACGATCTGGGTCAGGTGGCCGCGGCGGGCTTCGACGCGGTCGATCCGACCGACAGCTGGCTGCGGCTGGCCGATCTGGACGATGCTGAACGGGCGCGGTTCATGGCGATCTGCCGTGATCTGGGGCTGTCGGTGCCTGCCATCTCGACATCGCGGCGCAGCGTGATTGACCCTGCCCACGGCGACGACCACCTGGCCTATTGCCACCGCGTCATCGACTGCGCCGCTGATCTGGGCGCGGGACATGTCAGCTTTGGCCTGTTTGGCCCGCTGAGTGACGCGCAGCGCGCCGCCCTGTGGTTCTGGACCGAACCGGGGGTCACGAACCCCGACGACCCCGCCACCCGCGCACTGGCCGTCGCCCGCATCCGCGAACTGGGCCGCCACGCCGCCGATCGCGGCATCCAGGTCGCGCTGGAGATGTACGAGGACACCTATCTGGGCACCGCCCCAAACGCGGTCGCCTTTGTCACCGACGTGGACCACCCGTCGGTTCGGCTGAACATCGACATCGGCAACCTGATCCGCCTGCATCGGCCCGTCCAGCCCTGGGCGGAGATGATCGCGCTGTGCGCGCCCTTTGCGGGCTACTGGCACGTCAAGAATTACTACCGGATGACCGACCCGTCGGGGGTCATCCTGTCCCACCCCGCACCCATGATGGGCGGCACCATCAACTGGCGCGCGGCGATCAACACTGCGCTGGACCAGGGTTTCGCCAGCCCGTTTCTGGTCGAGCATTACGGCGGCGACGGACTTGGGGTCTGCGCCGAGAACCGCGACTATATTCGCCGCATCCTGGCGCAAAGAAGGACCCTGCCATGACCAAGATCGTGGACCGCCCCGAGGATTTCGCCGCGACCGCGCTGGCGGGGTTCTGTGCCGCCCATGCCGACCGCGTCGCTCCCATCCCGCACGGCGCGTTGCGCGCCTATGCCGGGGCGCCGGGAAAGGTGGCCCTGGTCGTCGGTGGCGGGTCGGGGCATTACCCGGCATTCCTGGGCTATGTCGGTCCGGGCCTGGCCGACGGGGCGGTGGCGGGGGACGTGTTCGCCTCGCCATCGACCAGCGCGGTGGCCGGGGTGGCCCGGGCGGCCGATCTGGGCGGAGGCGTGATCCTGGGGTTCGGCAATTATGCGGGTGACGTGCTGAACTTTGGCGCCGCCGCCGAGCGTCTGCGGGCCGAGGGCATCGACACCCGCATTCTGGCAGTGACCGACGACGTCGCCAGTGCGCCCGGGACCGACGCGGCGCGCAGGCGGGGCGTGGCGGGCGACCTGCTGGTCTTCAAGATCGCCGGTGCCGCGGCCGAGGCGGGCTTGGATCTCGACACGGTGATGGATCTGGCCGGACGCGCCAATGTGCGGACCGTGTCCTTCGGGCTGGCCTTCGACGGTTGCACCCTGCCGGGACAGGCGGCACCCCTGTTCAGCGTGCCCGAGGGGCAGGTCGCCCTTGGCCTGGGCATCCACGGAGAGCCGGGGATCGCGACGCGGGACCTGATGCCCGCCACAGATCTGGCGCGGATGCTGCTGGACCCGCTGCTGGCCGAACGGCCCACGGGCCATGACGGCCGCGTGGCCGTGGTCCTGAACGGCCTTGGCCGCACGAAATACGAGGAACTGTTCGTCCTGTGGCATCACCTGAGCGGGCTGATGACCGACGCCGGCCTGACCGTCATCGACCCCGAAGTCGGCGAGTTCGTGACCAGCCTGGACATGGAGGGATGCTCTCTGTCGATCCTGTGGCTGGACGAAGCGCTGGCCGATCTGTGGCGGGCGCCCGCCGACACGCCCGCCTTCCGCAAGGGGGCCGTGGCCGCCCAGGGTGCACGGCAGGTGGCCCGCGAAGGGGCAGCCATCGCAGCGGTTCCGCGCGGCGAACCCGCCAGCGCGGCGCAGGCCGGCTGCGTGGCCGATATCGTGGCGCGGCTGGCCGAGGCGCTGGCCGAGGCAGAGCCTGAACTGGGCCGCATCGATGCCATCGCGGGCGACGGCGATCACGGCCAGGGCATGGCGCGCGGGTCTGCGGCGGCCGCCGCTGCGGCGCGCGATGCGGCGGCGCAGGGCGCGGGAGCGGGCTCCGTGCTGTCGCTGGCGGGCGACGCTTGGGCGGATCGCGCCGGTGGCACGTCGGGCGCGCTGTGGGGGGTGGCCCTGCGTGCCTGGGGGCAGGCGCTGGGCGATACGGACGCGCCCGACGCGGCCCGCGTGGCCGCAGGGGCGCGGGCGGGGATCGACGCAGTGACCCGCCTGGGCGGCGCGCGGCCCGGCGACAAGACGCTGGTCGATGCCTTTGCGCCCTTCGTCGACACGCTGCAGGGGCAGGTTGCCCAAGGCGCGGCGCTGGCCGATGCCTGGGATGCCGCCGCCCGTGCGGCGACCGCCGCCGCTGACGCCACGGCTGACCTGACGCCGCGGCTTGGCCGGGCACGCCCGCTGGCGGAACGCAGCATCGGGCATCCCGATGCGGGCGCGATCTCGCTGGCGCTGTGCGCAAGGGTCGTGGCCGGGGCGCTGGCCCGCTGAATTCGGGCGGCGCGACATCGCGCCATCCACGAAACTTCATTCCAGACGGAGAGAGACATGCGCATTGCTTTGGCCTTGGGGGATGCCGGGGGCGTCGGCCCGGAACTGGCGGCGAAACTGCTGACCCATGACGACATGAAGGCCATGGACGTGATCGTCGTCGGCGATGCGCGCGTGCTGGAGATGGGCGCGCGCCATGCGGGCGTCACGCTGGACCTGCCGCGGATCGGTGCGGATCAGGTCGGTCCCGACATGGCGCCGGGCCATGTGCTGCTGGATCTGGCGAATTGCGCGGTGGACGGCATGACCCCGGGCCAGTCCAGCGCCCATGCCGGCGCGGCCAGCCTGCAGAATTTCGGCTGCGTGCTGCAGCTGGCAGGGGCGGGCATCGCGGATGCGGCCATGTTCACGCCCTTTAATAAGCATTCCATGCGCCTGGCGCGGCCGAGCTATGTCGATGAGATCGGCTTCATCGACGCGGTGCTGAACGCCGATCGCAGCGGGCGCGAGTTCAACGTCCTGGAGGAGGTCTGGAACGCCCGCGTGACCAGCCACATCCCGCTGCGCAAGGTGGCCGAGACGCTGAGCACCGAACGCATCCTGGACAGCCTGCGCCTGACGGCCGAGGTGATGGCCGGTGCGGGCAAGCCCGGCGCGCGGATCGGCGTCGCGGCGCTGAACCCCCATGCGGGCGACGGCGGCAATTTCGGCCACGAGGATGACGAGATCCTGGCCCCCGCCGTGGCGCAGGCCGTGGCCTTGGGCATCGACGCCAAGGGGCCGATTCCGTCGGACACCGTCTTCGTACGCGCCATCCGCGGCGAATTCGACGCGGTGCTGACCATGTATCACGACCAGGGCCAGATCGCGATGAAGCTGATGGGCTTTGACCGCGGCGTGACGCTGATCGCGGGTTACGGCTTTCCGATCGTGACGCCCGCGCATGGTACGGCCTTCGACATTGCGGGGCAGGGGCGCGCCGATCTGGGCGCGACGCTGACCGCCGCACGCCTTGGCCGCGACCTGGCCGCGCTGAACCCTGCCCGTACGCCGCGCGCGCTGCCCGCAGGCTGGGCGCAGGCAGAGATCGCCCCGACATTTCTGGTCGCCGAATAGGCGCCCGGTCTTCTTCCCGCCGCAAGCGGGTCGCATCATCTTTGGGAGGAGAGATAGAATGACCATCAAGACCGCATTGATCGCAGGCACCGCCCTGCTGGCCGTCGCCGTCCCGGCGCTGGCCGAATGGACCCCCGAACGCCCGGTGGAATTCATCGTGGCATCGGGTGCCGGCGGCGGGACCGACAATTTCGCCCGCACCATCCAGGCCGCGCTGACGCGCAACGACATCCTGGACCAGAACATGGTCGTGCTGAACAAGGGCGGTGGCTCGGGCGCCGAGGCGTTCCTCTATGCCCGCCAGAACGCCGCCGATCCGCACAAGCTGATCTTCGGGACGAACAACGTCTATCTGCTGCCCCATGTGGCCCAGCTGGCCTATTCGGCCGAGGACCTGCAGCCCGTCGCCGCCCTGGCGTTGGACGAGTTCCTGATCTGGGTCAAGGCCGACGCCCCCTGGCAGACCTCGATGGAGCTGATCGAGGCGGCCAAGGCGGAACCCGGCACCATCGTCTTTGGCGGCAGCCAGTCCAAGGACACCGACGAGACGCTGGTCGCGTTGATCGAACAGACCACCGGGGCCGATTTCAAATACGTCCCCTTCAACGGCGGCGGCGAGGTCGGCGTGCAGCTGGCCGGCGGCCATATTGCCGCGAACGTCAACAACCCGAACGAGAATATCGGCCAGTGGCAGGCCGGCGCGATCCGTCCGCTTTGCGTGTTCTCGCCCGAGCGGATGGCGGAATCCGAGCCGGTCAGCGGCGACATGGGCTGGCACGACATCCCGACCTGCGCCGAGCAGGGGCTGGATATCGAGCGGTACCAGATGCCGCGGACGGTCTGGCTGCCCGCGGGCACCGACCCCGAGGTGCTGGCCTATTACCAGGACGCCCTGAGCCGCGTGGCCGAGACCCAGGAATGGAAGGACTACCTTGCCAAGACCTCGCAGACCGCGGCGGTACTGACCGGGGACGACCTGACCGCCTTCATCGAGGAGAACGAGGCCGCGACCGTGACCGTCTTCGAGGCCGAGGGCTGGGTCACCGCCGCCGCGCAGTAAGCGCATCGGGGCATCCGGGATCGTCCGGGCGCCCCTTTTGCCCATGGGGAAAGGGAGGGTCATGACCGTCAGACGTTTTCATGCCGAAATCGGCACGGCAATCACCACCGGTGCATTGGGCGTGGCGGCCATTATCGGCGCCGCCGAACTGGGCACCGGGTGGAGCGATCATGGCCCGCAGCCGGGCTATTTCCCCTTCTGGGTGGCGATCGTGCTGATCGGGGCCAGCCTGTGGAACCTGGGCGGCGCCATCGCCGCGCATCGCAAGGCACAGCGCACGCCCCCCGACCCCTTGGACGACCCCGAGGAGCCGTTCCTGCCGCGCCAGAACCTGATCCGCATCGCGACCTTCCTGGGCGCGATGACGGCGTTCGTCATCGGCATGCTGACGGTCGGCTTTTACGTCGCGGCGACCTTCTATATCGGGCTGACCGCCTGGCGTCAGGGCGGCTTCCGCCTGTGGAAAGGCCTGGCGATCGGCGCGGGCTTTGCCGTCAGCCTGTACCTGATCTTCGAGACGATCTTTCAGATTCCGCTGTTGAAGGGGCCGTTGGAGCCGCTTCTGGGCATCTATTAAGGGGCCGCGACAATGGGCAATTTCGATCTGCTGATGCACGGGTTCTCCGTGGCCATCACCCCGATGCACCTGATGCTGATGGTCGCGGGCGTGCTGATGGGACTGGTCGTGGGCGTGCTGCCGGGGCTGGGGGCGCCCAGCGGGGTATCGCTGCTGATCCCGCTGACCTTTGCGCTGGACCCGACATCGGCCATCATCCTGCTGACATCGATGTATTGGGGGGCGCTGTTCGGCGGGTCCACCACGTCGATCCTGTTCAACATCCCGGGGGAACCGTCATCGGTCGCCACCACCTTCGACGGCTATCCGATGGCGCGAAACGGTGAATCGACGCGTGCGCTGACGCTGGCCTTCGTGTCGGCCGGGGTGGGCGCGCTGATGGGCATTCTGGTCATCACCCTGCTGGCGGGCTGGGCGTCGCAATTCGCGCTGCGCTTTGGCGCGCCCGAATATTTCGCGGTCTATTTCCTGGCCTTCGCCGCCTTCATCGGCATGGGCAGCGCCGCCCCCATGAAGACGCTGGTGTCGCTGACCACCGGCCTGATCCTGGCATCGGTCGGCATGGACAGCGTCACCGGGTCGATCCGCCTGACCTACGGGTTCTCGGACCTGCTGGGGGGCGTCAGCTTCCTAGTGGTGGTGATCGGCCTCTTTGGCATCGGGGAATTGCTGGCCACCGTGCAGGAGGGGCTGCGGTTCCGCGGCGTGTCGTCCAAGATCGACCTGCGCGATGTGCTGAAGACCTTGGCCGAGCTGCCGAAATACTGGGCCACGACCCTGCGGTCGGGCCTGATCGGCATCTGGATGGGCATCACGCCGGGCGGACCCACGGCGGCCAGCTTCATGTCCTATGGCGTGGCCCGCCAGGCGTCGCGCAAGGGCGCGGCCTTCGGGTCGGGTCGCCCCGAGGGGATCGTGGCACCCGAAACCGCCGACCACAGCGCGGGCACCTGCGCGATGCTGCCGATGCTGGCCCTGGGCGTGCCGTCATCGGCCACGGCTGCGGTGATGATGGGCGGTCTGATGATCTGGGGCCTGACGCCGGGGCCGATGCTGTTCGCCACCAAGCCCGATTTTGTCTGGGGCCTGATCGCCAGCATGTATGTGTCGAACCTGCTGGGGGTAATCCTGGTGCTGGCCACCGTACCGATGTTCGCGGCGCTGCTGCGCATTCCGTTCACCATCATCGGGCCGATGATCGTCGCGATCTGTTTCGTCGGCGCTTACACGGTGTCCGGGGCGACGTTCGACCTGTGGCTGGTGCTGGTCTTTGGCCTGGTGGGCTTTCTGTTCACCAAGCTGGACTATCCGTTGGCGCCGATGATCCTGGCGATGGTTCTGGGTCACAAGGCCGAGAATGCGTTCCACCAATCGATGCTGCTGTCGGACGGATCGCTCGGCATCTTCTTTGCCAACCCGTTGGTGACAGGGATCATGATCGTGGCGCTGGCGCTGCTGATCCTGCCCAAGACGCTTGGCCTGGCGCTCAGCCTGCGCCGCAACCGCAAGGTGGTCGCATGAACCTGATTGGCCATTTCGCTGCCCGACAGGGGCGCACCGTTCAGACCGCCATCATCGGGACCGGCGGGTTCGGGCGCAGCTTTCTGGCGCAGGCGCGCCGCGTGGATGGGCTGGCCTGCCGCGTCGCGGTGGACCGCGATGCCGCCACGGCGGCGGCGGCGCTGGCATCTGTCGGCGTGGACCCCGCGCGGATCGCGGTCTGCGCCGATGCCGCCAGCGCGCGGACGGCCTGGGAGGCGGGCCACTGGATCGCCGCGGGCGATCTGGCCGTTCTGGTGGCCCTGCCGCTGGACGTCGTGCTGGAGGCCACCGGCGACCCCGAGGCCGGTGCCCGCCATGCGGACATGGCCATCGCGGCCGGGCATCACGTCGTCATGGTCACCAAGGAAACCGACAGCGTGGTGGGCCCGATCCTGTCGCGCATGGCCCGCGACCGGGGCGTGGTCGTCGCACCGGTCGATGGCGACCAGCCCAGTCTGCTGATCGGGCTTGCGACCTGGGCGCAGGTCATCGGCCTGCGGATCATCGCGGCGGGAAAATCCAGCGAATATGATTTCGTCTTCGACCCCGCCACGGGGCAGGTGGTCAGCAATGGCATGGCGGTCGCGGCACCGGGCCTGGCGGACTGGCTGGACCCGGCGGATCGGCCCTGGGCCGATGTGGCCGCGGGTCGGGCGCACGCCCTGCGTGCCCTGCCGCAGCGAGCCGTGCCGGACCTGTGCGAAATGACGCTGGTCGCGAATGCCCTGGGGTTCGTTCCCGACCGTGCCGACCTGCACGCCCCCATCGCCCGCATCCCCGAGGTCGCGGACCTGATGACCGACCAGGGCGGGCTTCTGTCGGGGCAGGGGCGGCTGGACGTGTTCCATTGCCTGCGTCTGCCGGGCGAGGTCAGCTTTGCCGGCGGCGTCTTCGTCACCGTCGCCTGTGACGATGCCGCCACATGGGACATGCTGCGCGACAAGGGTCATGTCGTGTCCCGTGACGGGCGCACGGCGATGATCGGTCTGCCGCGCCACCTGCTGGGGCTTGAGGCCGCGACAACGGTCTTCGAGGCCGCGCTGCATGGCGTGTCGTCGGGGGCGCGCAACCCGCGCCCGGTTGTGGACCTGACCGCCTTCGCCGATGCAGATCTGCCCGCCGGCACCGTCCTGCGGGCCGAGGGGCATCACCATACCATCGCCCATGTCTCGGGGCGGATGACGCCCGCGGCGCGGATCGCCGATGATGCGCCTGTGCCCTATTACCTGGCGGCCGGGCGCGCGCTGCGCCGTGACGTCGCGGCAGGGCAACCAATCCTCTGCGCCGACGTGGCGCTGGACGAAGGCTCGGCCCTGCTGCGCCTGCGCCGACAGCAGGACGCCATCACCGATTGGGGTACGGGTTCGGGGGCGTGACGCCGACCCCGGCAGGGACGGACGCAAGGTCAGGTCAAGCCATTGACCGTGAAGGATAATCCCGAAAAATGACGTAAACGGGTTCCCGACCAGCACCCAACTGACCGCCCCCGTCAGGGCATTCTGGTGCGTCCTTGCCAAAGGCGGGGATAAGACCGCTGGCCCACTGCCCGCTTTCCCGGCACGACGGTTGATCGCAACGACCGGCCCGCCTGTCCCGGTGTTTCAACCGGCTGCGCCTTGATGTAACCTAAGCGGTCTCAACCACAGGATTCCGCGACGATGCTTCTGATGCCGCAACGCATGGCCTATAGCAGGGCCGAAACCCTTTCGGATTTCCTGGTCCACGCGGTCGGCCTGACCGCCGCCCTGCTGGCGGTTCCGATTCTGGTCACCTTCACTTGGGCGCAGGGCAGCGATGCGCTGTCGCTGCTGGGCGTGTCGATCTATGGCTGCACGCTGGTCGCGATGATCCTGTGTTCGGCGCTTTACAACATGGCCCATCCCGAACACCTGACCAACATCCTGCGGCGGATGGATCATTCGGCCATCTATCTCAAGATCGCGGGCACCTATACGGCCTTTGCACTGGCCGCGCCGCAACCGGCGGCCTGGTTCCTGGTGTGGATCTGGGGCTGTGCGCTGACCGGTGCGGGACTGCGCAGTTTCGCGCCCGACTGGTGGCGGGCACCTGCCATCGCGCTTTATCTCGTGATGGGATGGTCGGGCGCGGTCGCGGGCGGCGCGTTGTTCGGCGACATGTCGTCCCGCGCCTTCACGCTGATCCTGATCGGCGGCAGCCTCTATACGGCGGGCTTTGCCTTCTACCTGTTTTCGCGGCTTCGCTATCACCGGACGATCTGGCATCTCTTCGTGGTCACGGCCAGTGCGGTCTTTTTCGCGGCCGTTGTCGTGCATGTGCTGGGGCAGGGTTGACGCGCTGACCGCCCGCAGGCTCTACCGGCTGCGGGCTTCCAGGATCGCCCTTGACCGGGGGCAGGGGACGCCATCGAAGAACCGCGTGATCAGCCGGTCCCAGATGTCGTCGCCCCCCGAAACCGCTGCAAAAAGCGTCGCCGAGGATCGCAGCTTCATGGCGTCCACCGGTCCCAGGATGGCCTGTGCATCAAGGTCGGGATGGGTCGTCATCGCCTCGGCGCAGGCTGCCAGGCGCGGTCCCAGAACCGGATGGGCCAGATAGCGGCGCGCTTCGTCGCCGTCCGCGATGCCGTAGAAATGCGCGGTCGTCGATTGACCCAGCCCCCGCAGCTGGGGAAAGACGAACCACATCCAATGCCCCGCTTTGCGCCCACGCCGCAGTTCGGCCAGCGCGGCGTCATAGGTTCGATCCTGCGCCGCCAGAAACCGATCCAGGGATTGGGGGTCGTCGGGTGCTGAAAGCGGTGCCATGCCGGTTCCTCCTGCTGTCCTTGGCAACGTTCATGGCGCCTGCCGGGTTCAGGGCCTTGCCTATCCGGGGCGCGGCATGGCCGGCGGGCAGCCCATGGTGGAACGATCGCAAATGGGCGGATAGGATGCCGGGCGAGGCATATTCACGCAGGGCAGGGATGACGCAGGGATGACAATGACAGGCATGACGAACGATCTGACGGGAAAGGTGGTTCTGGTCACCGGGGCAAGCCGCGGCATCGGTGCGGCGACGGCGCGGGCATTCGCCGGTGCGGGGGCGGTCGTCGGTCTGATGGCCCGCAATTCAAAGGCTGTCACCAAGCTTGCGGATGAAATCGGGGGCATTGCGCTGACAGGCGACGTGGCGCGGGCGCGGGACATGGAAAAGGCCGTCGCCACCCTGCGTGACAAGGCCGGGCGGCTGGACGTGCTGGTGAACAATGCCGGCCTGATCGGTCCCATCGCGGGGCTTCGGGATGCCGATCCGGAGGAATGGGGACAGGCCATCGACGTCAATCTGAAGGGTGTCTTTCACGGCATGCGCGCAGCGCTGCCGGTGATGCGCGCGCAGGGCGGGGGCACGATCCTGACGGTCGGATCGGGCGCGGCCCATGCCCCGAAGGAAGGCTGGAGCGCCTATTGCGCCAGCAAGGCCGGGGCGCTGATGCTGACGCGATCCCTACACCTGGAGGCGCGGGCCGAAGGCATCCGCGCCATCAGCCTGTCGCCCGGCACGGTGGCCACCGACATGCAGGCCGCCATCCGGGACAGCGGCGTGAATTCGGTCAGCCAGCTGGACTGGTCCGTGCATGTGCCGCCCGAATGGCCCGCCAGAACCCTGGTCTGGATGTGCGGGTCCGAGGCTGACGGTTTTCTGGGCGAGGAGGTCTCGCTGCGCGATCAGGATATCCGGCGGCGTGTGGGGTTGATCGACTGAGGGGATTTGGATCGGCGCTGCCGCCTTTGGCCAAGGCCATGCGTGGCGCGGAAAACAAAAGGCGCATCGGCCCCCGACACCGCCGCAGCGGGCGTGATGACGGTGGTTGACGCGCATTTCCCCGGCCCTGGGGCAGGGGGACATTGAAAGGGCGTCCTGCCGCTGCCTGTCCGGCATGGCAGGACGCTTTGGCCGGGGACCGTGTCAGGGTCGGACGGCGACCACTTCGATCTCGACCAGCCAGGCCGGGTTCGCCAGTCCGGCCACTTCAAAGACCGATCGGGTGGGCAGGTTCGGCTGATCTTCGGTGCCGAAATACTGGGTGTATCCGGTCATGAAGCCGCTGAAATCCATCTCCTCGCTGCCCTCGGGGGCGACCAGATAGGCCTGCATCTTGACGACATCGCCCATGGTCAGGTCCAACGCGGTCAGCTTTTCCTCGATCGATGCCAGGGTGCTTTCGGTCTGGGCGGCGGTATCGCCGAACTGTTCGGGCGCACCGTCTTCGGCCTCGGCGTCGATGACCTGCGGGACGGTGCCGCTCAGATAGACCAGGGTCGCATCGGCGGGGATCTCGACTGCCTGCAGGATGGGAAAATCCGAATTGGGGATCGGATGTCGCGTGACATCGGCAAAGGCCGCGCCTGTGCCCAGAAGAAGGGCCGTGGATGCGATGGCGATCAGGGACTGTTTCATTCGTGCTCCGCTCGGTTGGGGTCTGCTGGGGATGCCGGACGCGTGATCGCGACGTCCTCGACGGTGGCATCGGGTTCGAAATCATTGCCAAGGTCGGTTTGCAAGTAGGTCACCAGGGCAACGATCTGTTCATCGTTCAGGAAGGTTCCAAAGGCCGGCATTCCAGCCTGTCCGTTCACGATCAGCGTGACGGGATAGGCCGAATATTCCAGGTTCGGATTGTCCGACAGGGCCGGATACTGCCCGGCACCCACCGCGCCGGACCCGTCGGGCATGTGACAGCCCGCGCAGAGGGTCTGGTACAGCTCCTCTCCGTCGGTCGAGGTATAGCCATCCGATCCGAACACCGTATCCTCGGCATAGGCCGACATCTGGGCGGGTTGGGCATATGCCGGAACGGCACATAGCGGCAAAAGGGCGGCGATTGCGAAGACGATCATTTTCATGGCTTCACCCGTTGATGACTTTGTCATGGAGACGCGTGATCGCGTCCAGCGAGGACAGGATCGCGCCTTCCTGCCAGGCGGGGATGTAGGACAGGTGTTCGCCCGCGCAGACGACGCGGTTGTCGACCTTGATGGCCTCCTGATAGCCTTGGGCCTCGCGGTCTTCCCAGACGCCCGAACATCCCAAGACCCAAGGCACCTTGTGCCAGGACACCGCGACGCCCGTCTTGAATTCGTCGCGATATTGCGGATGGATCTTTTCGCCCTGACGCAGGGCCCATTCGATGCGTTCGGCCGGCTGCATGGCGTTCAACTTGAACGTGTCGGCACCGCGCCAGGTATAGCCCCCCAGCAGCACGGCAGGCCCATCCGACTGATAGCCGGTGGAAGGATAGCTGATCTGGGTGATCGCCTGGTCGGTATAGCTGATGCCGCCATAGATCTGTTCGTCCTGTTCCCAGAACCGGCGCTTGAATTCCAGCCCGACCTTGGTCGAGCCGTTGTAGAACATCGAGCTGATGACGTTCGACAGGCCCGCCGACAGGTTGTGATCGATCTGCCCCAGGATCGAGAAGGGGATCGTGCAGACGCAGTAATCGGCGGTGCTGGTCTTGGTGCCGCCACCGGCCGTGTCTTCCCAGGTCACGGTGACGCCGCTGTCATCCTGCTGCAGCGACACGACCTTGGCGTTATAGGTGATCAGGTCGCCCACCTCGCGTTCGAAGCCCTGGGCGATGGCATCCATGCCGCCCACCGGCTGGAACATCGGCGCCCAGTGTTCCAGCGATTCATGCTGGGCCAGCGAACGCCACAGCTGCGACTGGATGACCTGGCTGGGATCATAAAGATCCGAGGTGACGGGTGCTGCATCCGCGCCACCGCCGGGCTGCTTGTCATAGCCGCGATAGCCGCTGGTGCCCAGGCTTTTGACATAGGCGTTCTGTTCGTCCAACACGCCGAAGCTGCGCAGGCTTTCGATCAGCATCTCGCGGTCGTCTTCGGTGACCATCTCGTCCAGCTTGCCCTGATCGACCGCCTTGGCCAGCAGTTCCGAGACATGGCCGCGATAATCGGTCTTGATCTTGCCCATCCGCTGCGGCTTGCCCTCGAAAGCGTCGCTGCTGTGGACATAGGCGTTGTAGTCGGTCTGGATGAAGGGCTCCAGCGGGACCTTCAGGCGCTTGCAGTAATCCATGACCGCATAATGGTGATGCGGCAGGCGCCACGGGCCGGGGTTGATGTAATTGCCCGGGGCGAAATCGACCTTCTGCGTGGCGCCGCCCAGTTCGGTGTATTCATCGCCCGACCGCAGGGTCCAGCAGCGGCCACCGGCCTTTTCGCGATATTCCAGCACCTCGACCTGATATCCTGCGGCCCGCATCTCCAGCGCGGCGGTCATGCCCGCCAGGCCCGCGCCCAGGATCAGGACCTTGGCCCCCTTCGGGTCGCCATCCAGCTTGATCGGGCCGGTATAGTTCGAGGCGGCCGCGTGCCCCATCGATGCCATGGCATAGTACATCGCGGAACTGCCTGCGGCCGTTCCGATCATGCCCAGCAGGTTTCGCCTGGTGAATTGGGTCATGTGACAACTCCCTCTTTACGCATGCCTTGGGGGACAATCGATCGCGCCTTGGCGCCTTGGTGAAGGTCCCACGGACATGGCTTCTGCCGTGTCTCTCATGCCGGAGTTCACCTTCGCGCGGCGGTTGTAAATGCCACGCGGTCCTTCGAGCCTCCCGTAACTTCAGGCTGCACCAGATTTGCTCATCATGCAAAAGATTAATGCAAATGCCGGTTGTGGACCCGCCGGGCGACGCTACCGGGGATCGATTTCGGGGCCCTGGAAAGGCGTCAGCGGGCCCTGCGCAACCGCCGAACGGGCAGGGCTGCGATCGCGCCCGACAGGATCAGGGGCGCGGCCAAAAGGAAGGCCCAACCGGGGCTTTCGCCGAAGACCGCCAAGCCCAGGATGACGGCCCACAGGATCGACAGGTATTCATAGGGGGCCAGGGCAGCGGCCTCGGCGTGGCGAAAGGACAGGGTCATCAGGATATGGGCGATGCCACCCGACAGGCCCGCGCCCAGCAGCAGCATCAGCTGTGACCCGTCGGGCACCGTCCACCCCAGGGGCAGCGTCGCCGCCCCCGCCAGCGCCGAAACGGCGGCAAACCAGAAGGCGATGGCACCCGCCTGTTCGCCCATCACCGTCAAGCGCCTGACCTGGATCAGCGCCGCCGCCGTCAGCAGGGCGGTCGTCACGCCCAGCACCAGACCCGCGAAGGCGGCCGCCGGCAGATCGCCTGTCATCGACGGCAGGCTGATCACCGCGCAGCCCGAAAGGCCCAGGGCGACGCCCATGATCCGCCGCCGGTGCAGGTTCTCGCCAAGGAAGGCCCAGCCCATCAGCGCCATAAAGGCCGGGGCCAGGTATGACAGCATCGTCGCCTCGGCCAGGGGCAACAGCCGGATTGTCGCGAAGGAGGTGAACATCGCCGCCGCCCCCATCAGGCAGCGCGCCGCATGGCCCAAGGGGCGCGTGGTCGCCAGACCCTTGGGAAAGCTGCCCGTCAGCCACAGGAAGGCCACAAGCGGCAGCAGCGCGAAGGCCGAACGGAAAAAGACGACCTGTCCCAGCGGAACCGTGGTCCCAAGGGCCTTGATGCAGCCCCCCATCGCCGCAAAGGCCAGCGTCGCCGCAACGCGCAGCAGGATGCCGAAAGCCTCGGTGCGGATGGCGGTGGCGGGGACGGGGGCGGCGGGGTGCAAGGGTCAGGCCGTCACAAAGCGGATATGGGGGTGGTCGGCATGGGCGCCGGCGGTGATCTCGGCCTCGACGCGGAAGACGTCGCGCAGCAGCGTCCGGGTCAGCACCTCGGCAGGCGTGCCGAAGGCCACCACCCGTCCCGATTGCAGAACGATGATCTTGTCGCAGAACATGGCCGCCAGGTTCAGGTCGTGCAACGCGACGACGCTGGTCAGGTCCAATGCGCGCACCATGCGCAGGATCTCGATCTGGTGGTGGATGTCCAGGTGGTTGGTGGGTTCGTCCAGGAACATCACGCGGGGGTTCTGTGCCAGGGCGCGCGCGATGATCACACGCTGACGTTCGCCGCCCGACAGGGTCTGCCAGGGCTGGCTGCGCCGCTTGGCCATGTCCACCTGCCGCAGGGCGGTCATCACGGCATCCTCATCGGCGGCGGTCCAGCCCGACAGCGCCGACCGGTGCGGCGTGCGCCCCAGCCGAACCACGTCGCAGACCGAGACATTGGTGTCGGTCGAGGCGTTCTGCTGGACAAAGGCCACCTGACGCGCCAGCGCACGGCGCGACACGCGGGCAATGTCCTGATCCATGATCCGGACGCTGCCCGATTGCGGCGTCTTCAGGCCCGACAACAGCCGCAGCAGCGACGACTTGCCCGACCCGTTGGGACCGATCAGGCCCAGTGTCTCGCCCTTGGCGACGCGCAGCGACACGTCCTGCACGATGGTGCGGCGTTTGACGCCCCAGACAAGGTTCTTGGCGATGACGGTCATGTCTGCGGCCTGGCGCGATAGAGGATGATGGCAAAGAACGGCACGCCGACAAGGGCCGTCACCACGCCGATGGGAATGGTCTGCTGTTCGGCCACCACGCGCGAGGCGATGTCGGCCAGGACCATGAAGACCGCACCCACCGAAGCGCAGGCCGGCAACAGCCGCAGATGCAGCGGACCCACGACATAGCGGGCGGCATGGGGCACGACCAGGCCCACAAAGCCGATGGCGCCGACCATGCTGACGATCGTGGCCGTCATCAGGGCGGTGATCCCAAACAGGATCAGCCGGATGCGCCCGACCGGGACGCCCAGGGCGGCGGCGTCTTCGTCCCCGAAGGTGAAGGCATCCAGCGACCGCGCCATCAGCAGACAGACCCCCAGGCCGATGACCACCACGATCAGCAGCAGGTGGAAATCCGGCCAGCGCACGCCGCCAAAGCTGCCCAGCAGCCAGAACATCACGTCGCGCGCCTGCTGGGCATTGCCCGAAGTGGTGACGACATAGGAGGTCAGCGCGTTGAACAGCTGCGATGCCGCGACACCCGCAAGGATGGTGTGGTTCGGCCCGCTGGTCGCGCCGTTCGACAGGATCGCCACCAGCGCGAAGGCGGCAAAGGCCCCCGCGAAGGCCCCCATCGACAAGGACAGGCTGCCCGCCCCGATGCCCAG
Source organism: Paracoccus sp. SM22M-07 (assembly GCF_001887735.1). Taxonomy (NCBI): domain Bacteria; kingdom Pseudomonadati; phylum Pseudomonadota; class Alphaproteobacteria; order Rhodobacterales; family Paracoccaceae; genus Paracoccus; species Paracoccus sp. SM22M-07. The sequence goes on along the minus strand of NZ_JPKW01000005.1, from coordinate 40,620 downwards.
CACGATCACCGCGACCGCCCCGGTCGATGCCCCCGCGGAAACGCCCAGCACGAAAGGCTCGGCCAGGGCGTTGCGCAGCAGCGCCTGCAGGATCGCCCCGCACAGCGCCAGCCCCGCGCCGGCCAGCGCCGCCACCAACGCCCGGCTGAGCCGCAGGTCCCAGACCACGCTCTGCTCGATGGGGGGGATGTCGGCGGCGGTCAGGCCCAGCCCGTTGGTCACGGCCAGAAAGACGGTGCCCAGCCCGATGCTGTAATCGCCGATGGCCGAGGCGACGGCGATGGCAAAGCCAAGCACCACCAGGACCAGCGGCAACAGCAGCAGCAGAGCAGCGCCGCCCTTTTCGTCGGCATCCGTCATTTCAGGTCAAACGACCGCAGCTGCTGGGCCAGTTGTTCGGCCCCGTAAAGGGTATGGACCGAGGGGTTCATGGCCGAACCGCTGATCACGGCGATGCGTCCGGCCTTGACGGCCTCCATCTGGCTGACCGCCGGGTCGCTGGTCAGAAAATCGATCTTGGTCTGGGCCTCGTCCAGCGCCCACCGTTCCCGGTCGACCTGCGCCGCGACGATCACGGTCGGCTCCGCCGCCATGATGCCTTCCCAGCCCAGGGCAGGCCATTCGGCTTCGGTCTTCAGCGCGTTCGAGCCGCCCAGAAGATCGGCGACATAGCCCGAAGGTCCGTTGCCGCCCGCCAGATAGGCGTCATCCGACGGCGAGGAGGACGAGAACCAGAACAGGAAGGTCAGGTCGTCGCGCCGGGCGAATTCATCCCGCAAACGGGCCTCGCGCGCCTTCAGGTCGTCGATCAGCGCCTGTCCGCGATCCTGGACGTCATAGATGCGGGCCAGATCGTCGATTTCCTGATAGAGCATATCCATGTTCCACAGGCTTTCGCGCAGGCCATAGATCCCGGTATCCTTGCTGCCCGTGGCGTTCTGGGCATCGGTCACGGTGCTGCAGGCGCTGGGGGACAGATAGGTGGGAATGCCCAGCTTTTCGAAATCTTCGCGCTTGGCGACCTTGCTGTCGGGTCCCAGAAGCGTCACCAGCATGGCGGGCACAAAGTCGGGCTGCTTGGCCAGGATCGCCTCCAGCGTGGGGAACTCGACGGTCAGCACGTCGACCTTGGCGTTCGCCTTCTCCAGCTCGGGCAGGACCTTGTTCGGCCAGAAGGCGGTGCCGGCCATGCGATCCTCCAGCCCCAGCAGGAACAGGATCTCGGCGCTGTTATGCCCCAGGGCCACCGCGCGTTCGGGGGCCTTTTCAAAGGTCACCTGCTGCCCGCAGTTTTCGATGGTCAGGGGATATTGGGTGGGTTCGGCGGCCACCGCGCTGGCCAAAAGGGCTGCGGCCAGGGCGCCTGATGCCGCGAGGCAGGGGATGCGCATCATGTCAATCCGTTCCTGATATAAACAGTCGGATTCCGAGTAGTGGATTGGTGGCCAGACCTCAATAGCGGTTTTGCCGCCTGCGCCTGAGGTCGCGACAAGGTGTCTTCGGCGAAATCGACCGGCGCGGACCCCGGACATGCCGAGGGCGGCTTCGTCATGAAGCCGCCCTCCCTTCTCTCAGGCCGATCGATCAGTTCGAAGCGGTCTGCAGCAGCCCGGTGATGCGGCGGACGGCCACGCGGCGGTTCTCACGGACGTCACCTTCCTGCTGGACCTTCGGCGTTTGTTCGCCATAGCCCTGGACGACCATGTTTTCGGGGGCGACCTCGAAATATTCGCTCAGCGCCAGCGCCACAGATTCCGCGCGGCGGTCCGACAGGGCAAGGTTCGCAGCCTCCTCACCGACCGTGTCGGTGTGACCTTCGATCAGGAAGATCTCGTTGGGATTTTCCGCAATGGCTTCGCGGATCACATTGCCCAAGGCCGTCAGCTTCTTGGCCTGATCGGCATCGATCGCGGCCGAGTTCGTCTCGAAGGTGATGCCGTTCACGTCGATCGGCGCCACCAGCGAACGGACCTCGGAAATGTCGCGGATCTGGCTGAGGCTGAAGCGGCGGTCCACGTCGGCTTCCCGCATCAGGGCCTCGCGCAGCGATGCCTCATCCATGTCGCCGCCCGAATTTTCGATGGCTGCGGCGGGTTGCGGCAGCGTCGCGATGTCGACGGGTTCGACGGCGGCGGTTTCGTCGATCAGACGCGTCTGGGTGCCGTCCGCCGACACCAAGGTGCGGCGCAGGACGCGCAGATCGGCATCGCGGATGGTCACAACGCGGCTGCCATCCGAACGCGTCACGACGGTGCGCGACGACCCATCGTCGAAATTCTCGGTGGCGACGGTCGATCCGGGCTGGCGCAGCAGGGCGACGTCATCCTTGATCAGCTGTTGGGTGCCATCCGGGCGGGTCACGACGACACGGTCGGGGGATGACAGCTGAACCTGGCGGTTGTTGCTGAGCATGGCGCCCACGGCAACGCCACCCAGACCCAGCAGCAGGGCCTTGGTCAGGTCGTTGTCATCGTCGGACGCGTCCTTGGCTTCGCCGGTGTTGCCTTCGGCGGAGGCCGCCTCCTGCATGGTCGTCGCGAAGTCCTCGCTGGAGGAACGGCTGTTCTCTTCGGTCACTTCCTCTTCGGTCACCTCCGAGGTCGCCTCATCGTCAAGCGCGGCGACATCGGGCGCCTGGGTCTCGGCGGCGGCATCGGCCGACGCGCTGCCCTGTGCATTGCCTTCGGCGGGCGTGGACTGGCCGGCCTCGGCCTCGGCTTCTGCCTCGGCTGAGGGTTGATTCGAAGCTGTGTCAGTGCCAGTGTCGGTGGCCTCCGTCTCGGATGCCGCCTCGCCTTCCTGCTCGGCGGCCATGGCCGCATCCAGGTCGCTGGCTTCTTCGGCGCCGGTATCGGCAGCGGCGTCGGTCTCGGCTTCAGCTTGCGGCTGCTTGGTGGCGGCCGGTTCAGCCATCCCGGCCTCGGCCTCGGTGCCTTCCTGGTCTTCGACGGCATCGGTTCCGGTCGCCTGCTCTCGGGCGGCGTCAACTGCGTCGGATGCCTCGGTTTCCTCCGCCGATGCTTCGGGGGCGGCGTCGGCTTCACCGGCGGCTGCGGGCTGGCCCTCCTGTTCGGCCTTCATGGCCGCATCCAGATCGGTGTCTTCCATTGGGGCGGCGTCATCGGCGGCTTCTGCGGGCGCGGCGGCGCTGTCCTCGGCTTGATCGGCGGCGGGCATTGCGGCTGCTTCAGCCTCGGGCGCCGTGGCCTCGTCGGATGTCGCCTCGGCTGGCGACGCTTCGCCCTCAGTGGCGGTTTCGGCCGCCGGTTCGGACTTGGCGTCAGCTGCAGGGGCTTCGCTGGCGGCTTCGGGCGCGCTGTCTTCCGGCGCGGCGGCATCCTCGGCGGGCATCTCTGCCGCCGGTGCTTCGGCCTCGGCGCCTTCGCCCGTCTCCGCTGCCGACGCGGCAGGCGTCTGGGCATCGGTCATGGCGTCGTCTGCGGTTTCGGATGCGGCATCGGCCTCAGGGACCACGGTTTCGGGCGTGGTTTCCGGTGCGGTCTCGGCTGCGGGCGGTACGATCTGGGCCTCGGGGTCCGTTGCGACCTGGGCGGCGGCCATATGGGGGGCCAGCAGGGTCAGGCAAGCGGCGATGGCGGTCGTATTCTTGAAAATGCGTCGCATGTTTGCTCCTTGAAGGAATGGCGATCATCCTGCCCAGATAACAAGCACCGCGCTGCCGGGTTCCCGATCAGGCCCCCGGCCTACAGAAGGGTGATCGGGTCCAGAGCCTTGCCATCCGCCCCTTCGGCGCCATCCCGCCAGTCATGCAAAGACCCCCGCGCATCCCTGCGCGGGGGTCCAGAGGCCTTACATATACGGCGCGATCAGATCTTTTTCGGGCCCGTGGCCAGGATGCAGAGCAGAGAGATCGCCGCCGCCGCCAGCAGGTAATAGCCGACATAAGCCATGCCATAGTTCATCTGCAGCCAGGTTGCCGCATAGGGCGCCAGCGATGCGCCGAAGATCCCTGCGAAGTTGAACGTCAGCGACGACCCCGTATAGCGGACCTGCGCCGGGAAGGGCGCCGCCAGTGCCGCCCCGATGACGCCATAGGTCAGGCCCATCAGCATCAGGCTGATCGTGACGAACAGATAGATGCTGGCCTCGTTTTCGGCACTGCCCTGCATCAGGGGGCCGAAGGACAGGGCGAACGCCCCGATCAGGACGGTGACGATCAGCAGGAAGCCATAGCGCCCCGTGCGATCCGCGATCTTGCCCGCGAAGGGGATGGTCAGGCCGAAGACGACCGAGCCGTAGATCTGGATCAGCAGTGCATCCTTGAACGGGATCTGCAGCACCTTGACGTTGTAGGACAGAAGCCACGCCGTCGCCAGATAGAAGAGGACGAAGGTCGCCAGCGCCGCGAAGGTGCCCAGAAACACGCTCAGCTTGTGATTGCGGAACAGTTCGGCCACGGGGACCGAAACGCGCTTGTCCTTCTTGATGGCCTCGGCGAATTCCGGCGTCTCGGTGATCGACAGGCGGATCCACAGCCCGATCCCGACCAGCAGGATCGAGGACAGGAACGGCAGACGCCAACCCCAGGCCAGCAGTTCCTCCTGGGTGATGAAATGCAGCAGGATCCAGAACAGGCCCGACGAGAGCAGCAGCCCTAATGGCGCGCCCAGCTGCGGGAACATGCCATACCAGCTGCGCTTGCCCTCGGGGGCGTTTTCGGTGGCCAGCAGGACCGCACCGCCCCATTCGCCGCCCAACCCGAAGCCCTGGCCAAAGCGGCACAGCGCCAGCATCAGGGGCGCCCAGATGCCGATCTGGTCATAGGTGGGCAGAAGGCCGATGGTCACCGTGGAGATGCCCATGGTCAGCAGGGCGGCGACCAGCGTCGTCTTGCGTCCGATGCGGTCGCCATAGTGGCCAAAGACGATCGCCCCCAGGGGACGCGCAAAGAACGCGATCGAGAAGGTCGCGAATGACGCCAGCAGCGCCGTGGTGGGGTCCGATCCCGGAAAGAACAGCGACGGGAAAATCAGGACCGCGGCGGTGGCGTAAATGTAGAAGTCGAAGAATTCGATCGTCGTGCCGATGACGCTGGCGGTCAGGATCTGGGCCGGCGTGTTGGTGGGTTTGGGACGGTCGGATGCAATCGATGCCCCTGCGGATGGGGAATTGCTTTGGTTGAATTTCATGGCTGGTCCATAGGGCCCGTGATTTGAAAGGAATTCGTCCCGTGCAATCATGGCCGGTGCTGATCGTGCAGCCCTTGCGCGCCGGCCTGAACTCGTGAGGGGGCGAATGGCCATTCCATCGTGAACGGCAGCTGCCCCCTGAACCCGTCGCCTGCCGATGTCAAGTTCCGGCGGGCCGGGTTCCGGGCGATGCGCCGGGATGCGGGGCCCCTTGCGGGATGGTCGGGACCACGTCACGGGCGGGTGGCCACGCGCCCACCGGCGCAACCGACGGTTTCCGACGCTCGACCTGCGGATGAGGGGCGGGGCGGTGATCCTGCCCGAAATGGGGAAGCGCGCCGGTCGATTTGCCAAGGGTGCATGCGAATGGCCGAGGGCCCAGTCCTTCCGAAACCTTGGCGCAATTTCGCTTGCGCCGGATACTGCGCAGGACGTTCGATCCGCGGTTCTGGTCAGGGTGGGTATTGCGATGGATGCGAAGACACGGCTTCCGGTCACGGTCCTTTCGGGCTTTCTGGGCGCCGGCAAGACCAGCCTTCTGGGCCACATCCTGAACAATCGCGGCGGGTTGCGGGCGGCGGTGATCGTCAACGACATGGCGCAGGTGAACATCGATGCCGACCTGATCCGCAACAGCGGCGCGGATCTGAGCGTGACCGAGGAGACCCTGGTCGAACTGTCGAACGGCTGCATCTGCTGCACCCTGCGCGAGGACCTGCTGACCGAGGTCAGGCGCATCGCATCGCAGAACCGCTTCGACTGCCTGCTGATCGAATCCACCGGCATCTCGGAGCCGCTGCCGGTGGCCGCGACCTTTGAATATTGCGACGAAAACATGGTGGGGCTGGCCGACCTGACCCGGCTGGACGCCATGGTGACGGTGGTCGACGCGACGACCCTGGCCGATGATTTCGCAAGCGACGACCTGTTGCGGATGCGCGGCCAGTCCCGCGACACCCAGGACCCGCGTGCTATCGTCGAGCTGCTGGTCGACCAGATCGAATTCGCCGACATCATCGTCCTGAACAAGGTCACGACGGCGGGTCCGGCGCGCGTGGCCCAGGCGCGCCGCATCATCGGTGCGCTGAATGCGCAGGCGCGCATCATCGAGGCCGATCACGGAAAGGTCCCCCTGGGGGACATTCTGGCGACGGGGCTGTTTTCCGCCGCCAAGGCCCGCAGCCATCCCCTGTGGTTCCAGGAACTGAACGGCTTTGCCAAGCATGTGCCCGAAACCGACGAATACGGTATCACCTCGTTCGTCTATCGCGCGCGACGACCCTTCGATGCGGCGCGGATCAGGGCGGTCCTGACCGGGCCGCTGCGGGGGGTGATGCGGGCCAAGGGGCATTTCTGGACCACCGCGGACCCGGCGCGCGTGATGGATTACAGCCTTGCGGGCAATCTGGCCGCCATCGGCACCGCGGGTCGATGGTGGGCGGCCATGCCCCGGTCCGAATGGCCCCGCGACAGCGCGACCATCGCCCGCATCGCCGACCGCTGGCAGCCGCCCTTCGGGGACCGCCGGCAGGAGCTGGTCTTCATCGGTTCGGGTTACGACCAGGCCCGCATCACCGCCGACCTGGATGCGGCACTGATCGGCCAAGGGTCCGGGCTGGTGCGCATGCGCAGCGCCTGATCGTCTTTACCAGTCCCAGGGCCGGCGGTGTGCCGGCCCGCCCAGTCACCAGTTCTTCCCCGGAGGTCAGGCCATGCCCGACAATGCGATCACCTTGGAAAATGCCCGGACGGACGGGCGTGCGCCCCAAAGTTACTGGGATGTCGACCATTCGTCCCAGATCGAGGGCTTTGCCACCGATATCAGCGTGAACGCCGGCGATCAGATCGATTTCAAGATCAACATCAACGGCAATGCCGGCAGCGATTACCAGGTCGAGATCTTTCGCCTGGGCTATTACGGCGGCGACGGGGCGCGTCAGGTCGCGGAATGGGTCAACACCGATGGCGTGGTGCAGCCCGATGCCGAATATGACGCCACGCGCGCCCTGGTCGATGCGGGCAACTGGTCGGTCACCGACAGCTGGGACATTCCGGCCGATGCGGTGTCGGGCGTCTATCTGGCCCGCGTGCAGCGGCTGGATGCCAATGGCGACCCGATCGAGGGGGCCACCAACCAGATCCCCTTCATCGTGCGCGAGGATGACCGCCCCGCAGACATCGTTCTGCAGACATCGGACACGACATGGCATGCCTATAACGGCTGGTTCGGCAACAATGGCCAGATCGGCGCGAATTTCTATGGCGATGCCAGCGGCACGGTCGATCACCCGGATGTCCCCGATCCGGCGGGAACCGCACAGGACCGCGCCTATGCCGTCAGCTACAACCGGCCCCTGATCACGCGCGGGATCGAAGGTCAGCAGGGCGGCCCCGCCGCAGGCGCGCAGGATTACCTGTTCGGCGCCGATTACGCCGCGATCCATTGGCTGGAACAGAACGGCTATGACGTCGCCTATCTCTCGGGGATGGATACCGAAAGGCTGGGGGCGGATTACCTGAAGAAATACCAGTCCTTCATCTCGGTGGGACATGACGAATACTGGTCGGGCGATCAGCGGCTGAATGTCGAGGAGGCCCGCGACGCCGGCGTCAACCTGCTGTTCTGGGGCGGCAACGACATCTATTGGAAGACCCGTTGGGATGTCAGCATCGTGGACGGCCAGGAATACCGCACGCTGGTCTGCTACAAGGAGACATGGGCGCATGGCGACCCCAATGCCACCGGCGCGGATTACTATAACCTCGACCCCTCCGACATCTGGACGGGCACCTGGCGCGACATCCGGTTCCAGGACAACCCGCTGGCGGGTGGCGCGCTGATCGATGATCCGCTGACCGGCCAGCCCCATACCTGCAACTGCGCCGAGAATTCGCTGACGGGGCAGCTGTTCGGGCCGGATGGCACGGGGGAATTCGGCGGGGCGCTGGATGTGCCCGAAAGCTATTCGGTGCTGCGGGTCTGGCGCGACACGACCATTGCCGATGGCGGCCAGCTGGACATTGCCGAAGGCATCCTGGGCTATGAATGGAACACCTCGCCCAATGACGTGAACCGGCCGGCGGGGCTGATCAAGCTGTCGGAAACCACCATTCCCTGGTCCGGCATCCTGATCGACCAGGGCAACACCATCGCGCCGGGCGTCGCCACCCACAACCTGACCATCTATCGCGCCGAAAGCGGGGCCATCGTCTTTGGCGCGGGCACGGTCTTCTGGACCTGGGCGCTGAGCGACCGCCACGATTCCGAACCCTATGGCGCGCAGATCGAGAATACCGACCTCAAGCAGTTCACCATCAATCTCTTCGCCGATATGGGCATCCAGCCCGGTGTCACGGATGCGGTTCTGGCGTCGCAGGGGCTGGTTCGGGCGCTGGCCTCGGATGACGACGTGGCGGCGACGGTCCAGATCGATGCCCTGCCCACGGAAATCGACGCCTATCAGACGATCCGCATTTCGGGGACGGCGAGCGATGACGACGGCAATCCGCTGACCGAGGACGGCGTCGTCGCCGGGGTCGAGGTGTCGCTGGATGGCGGCGCGACATGGATCGCGGCGCAGGGCACGACCAGCTGGCAGCTGGATTGGCGCCCATCGGTCCAAGGCAGCTATGACATCCGGGTGCGGGCCATCGACGATTCCCTGAACACGCCCGCCGCCGTGACGTTGCCGTCGCAGATCATCACGGTCAACGCGCCGGTGCCGCCGGGACAGGTGAACCTGCTTGCGCCGCTGATCGCCTTCGACGGCATCTTGGTGAACGACAACACCCCCCTGACCATCGGCCAGCAATTCGTCACCACCGAAGGCGGCACCGTGACGGAACTGCGCTATTACCGCGCAGAGGGCGATGCCAATGACACCGACCTGCGCCAGGGTCATCTGTGGGGGCCGGACGGTCAGCTGATCGGAACCGTGTCCTTCGTGTCCGATCCCGGCCAGGTCGGCTGGCAGACCGCCACCTTGGAGACCCCGGTCCAGATCCAGGCGGGTGTGACCTATACGGTGTCCTATGACACGCTGAACAATTACGTCACCACCGCCGGCTTCTTTGACAGCGCCTATTCCGAACCCTATGGCATCATGTCGGCGGGGGCGGGCAGCGGGGTCTATGACTATGGCAGCGACCTGGCGCGGCCGACCGCCAGCTTCAACGGATCGAATTATTGGGTCGACGTAACCTTTGCGCGCGGCAGCGTCGGCAATGACGCGCCGGTCTTTGCCAGCGCGAACACCTTCACCGCCCCCGAAAACGGCGTCCTGGCGGGGCTTGTCACCGCCACCGATGCCGAAGGCGCGCCGATCCGCTATGCCATCGCCGGCGGTGCGGATGCGGACAAATTCTGGATCGATACGCAGACGGGGCAGCTGGCCTTCCTGTTCGCCCCGGATTTCGAATCCCCCTTCGATGCCGGCGCGAACAACATCTATGATCTGGTGGTCAGTGCGTCGGACGGGATCAACACCCCGACCGGACAGGCCATCAGCGTCACCGTGACGGATGTGGCGACCGAAACCCAGCCCGGGCCCTCGAACCTCTTCGGTCCTGCGGACGGGCCGGCGGGGGTCGCGACCGACGATCCCTCGACCTATGAACTGGGCGTCCGGTTCACGGCCTCGGCCGATGGGGTCGTGGACAGCCTGCGATATTATCGGGGTGCCGCGGATGCGGGCGATACCGATATCCGGACACTGAATATCTGGACCGATCAGGGGGTCAGGCTGGGATCGGTTCAGGTCCGATCGGAGGCGGGCGACAGCGGCTGGCAGGTCGGCACCCTTGCCAGCGGCGTCGCGCTGGAGGCGGGGCAGACCTATGTCGTGTCCTATGGCACGCAACAGAACTATGCCTATAGCGGCGGGTTCTTCGCATCCCCGTGGACGGGCCCGGATGGCACGCTGTCGGCGGGCACCGGCGTCTTTGCCGCGGGCGGGACGGGCCTGTTTCCGACCCAAAGCTACAACAACACGAATTACTGGGTCGATCTCAGCTTTACCCCCGACGCGACGATGGCGAACGAGGCGCCCGTCTTTTCATCCGCCCCCCTGGTGGCGGTGGCCGAAGAACAGACCCGCGCCGCCCAACTGACCGCCACGGATGCCAATGGCGACAACCTGACCTATGCCATCATCGGCGGTGCGGATGCGGACTTCTTTGCGCTGGATCCCCAGACCGGCCTTTTGACCTTCGTCGATGCGCCCGACCACGAGACGCCCCTGGATGCCGGGGGTGACAACATCTATGACGTGACGGTCGCGGTGGGGGACGGGCAGGGTGCCCTGGTCCAGCAGGCGCTGACGGTCACGCTGATCGATATCGGCAACGAACCCGACCCCGATGCATCGCGGCTGTTTGCGGGCACCGACCGGCCCGCCGCGACATCGGTCGCCGACCCGACCGACTACGAACTGGGGGTCCGCTTCACCGCGTCCGAAAATGGCAGCATCACGCATCTGACCTATTATCGCGGGGCGGGGGATGCGGGCGACACCGACACGCGGACCCTGAACCTGTGGTCGGAAAGCGGGGTGAACCTGGGTTCGGTCACCGTGACGTCGCTGCCCGGCCAGACGGGCTGGCAGACGGCGGCGCTGCCCGACCCGATCGCCGTGCAGGCGGGGCAGACCTATGTGGCCTCCTATGGGACGGAACAGAACTATGCCTACAGCTCGGGCTATTTCAACAGCGGTCACGTCGGTCCGGATCAGGTCCTGAGCGCATCGGCGGGCAATGGCGTCTTTTCGGCGGGCGGAACGGGCGGGTTTCCGACCCAAAGCTACAACAACACCAATTACTGGGTCGATGTCACCTTCACCCCCGACACCCAGCTTGAGCCCATCCTGGCCGAAGCCGTCCAGGCGCCTGAAAACGTCTTCTATCAGCCGCCCGATGACTTCTTCATCTTCACCTGAGCGCGTGGTCTCAGTCCTGGACCTGCCGCGGGTTCAGGATGCGCACCTCGCGTTGGGGGAAGGGGATCGTGACGCCATGCGCCTTGAAGACGTCCCACAGCGCCAGAAAGACCTTGCCGCGAATATTGGTCAGCCCGCCCGTCGGGTCCTTGATCCAGAAGCGCAGCACGTAATCGACGCTGGAATCGCCAAAGCCCACGATGTGGCAGACCGGCGGGCGTGATGCCAGCACCCGGTCGTCGGTCAGGGACGCCTCGACCGCGATGCGGCGCACCAGATGCGGATCGTCGTCGTAGGACGTGCCGAAATGGATATCCAGGCGCACGAATTCGTCTGAATGGGACCAGTTGACGACCTGGCCGGTGATCAGATCCTCGTTCGGGATCAGGTATTCCCGCCCGTCCCGCGTCGAGATCGAGGCATAGCGCGCCCCCAGCTGGTTGATCCAGCCGAAGGTCTCCCCGATGGAGATCACGTCGCCGGGCTTGATCGACTTGTCCATCAGGATGATGACCCCCGACACCAGGTTCGACACCACCTTCTGCAACCCGAAGCCGATGCCAAGGCCGATCGCGCCCGACAGGAAGGCCAGCGCCGTCAGGTCGACCCCGATGGCCCGCAGCCCGATGATGAAGGCCGCCAGGAACAGCACCGTCTGCATCAGCTTGACCGTCAGCACCCGCATGGAGGGCGACAGGTCCTCGCTGGTGGCGATGCGCGCCGACAGCCAGCGCGACAGGAACTTGGCGATCAGGAAGAACACCGTCAGGATGGCCAGCATCTGCAACAGCATCAGGACCGAGATGCGCACCTCGCCCATTTCAATGGCCATCCGGTCCAGCAGGCGGGCAGTGGCATGGGTCAGGTCCAGCGCATTCAGCGTGACCCAGATCAGCGCCCCCCACCGCACCGCCTTGCGCAGCAGCGGGTTCGTGATCAGCCGCGTGGTGAAGACGATGATCAGCCAGGCCAGGGTCAGGTTCGCCAGCAGCACCAGCAGATAGGATCTGCTGGGCCATGTCACCTCGCGCATGACGGTGACGACCAGCCAGATCAGGGCGACGAAGATGATGCCGCGCAGGCGGCGGCGGATCAGCACCAAGAGCCGCAGCCGCCATTTCGGCCAATCCTCGCGGCTGCGCATCCAGACCTGCAGTCGGGGCGTGAACATCCGCGCCAGCAGATGCGCCAACACGAACAGCGCCAGGGCGATGACCAGCTGATAGGTATTCCAGGGGCGCAGCAGCCCCGCCAGCAGAAAGCCGATCTGATCCAGCATCAGCTGTCCCAGGGCGGCGGCCCTGTCGATCAGCCCGGTCGTGGTCTGAGGCTCCATTCTGTCGTCCATCCCGACCCCGACGCGGGGCATGCGATCAGCGTGGCGCACAGGGCCGGGTCTTGGCAAGCCCAGGGCGCGCGCATCATCCGATCGACGGCGGATGACCCGTGCCTGTCATCCGAAGACGGGCCAATGTCGCGTCCGGCGTCCGACAGGGGCCGGCGTCACGCCCCCGGCGTCACCACAATGTCACCAGCCCGTCGCCGTATTGTCGGACGGGGCTGGCAGGTCTGCGTCATCCGCGCCGCAGGAACAGGAGACATGCGATGCCCCGTATCACCTTCACCCGACGCCAGGCCCTGATGGGGACCGCCGCCCTTGCCGGTGGGCTGGCGATGCCGGGGCTGGTCCGTGCCGCATCCCGCCCGATGCTGACCCACGGCGTGCAGTCGGGCGATGTCGCCCATGACGGCGCCGTCATCTGGGGCCGCGCCGACCGCGAGGCCGAGATGTGGGTCGAATGGTCCACATCCGACAGCTTTCGCGACGCGCATCTGATGCCGCGGTTGCCGGTCGGTGCGCCCACCGACAACACGGGCAAGATGGCGCTGACCGGGCTGCCCTCGGATCAGGAGATCTTCTATCGCGTCACCATGGCCGATCTGTCGGACGGCACGAAATCCGAACCCGTCACGGGCCATTTCCGCACCGCGCCGAATGCCGCGCGCGATGTCAGCTTTGTCTGGTCGGGCGACGTGGCGGGGCAGGGCTGGGGCATCGACGAGGACCGCGGCGGCATGAAGACCTATGCCACGATGCTGAACCATAACCCTGATTTCTTCCTGCATTCGGGCGACACCGTCTATGCCGACGGACCCTTGCAGGAACGCGTCGATCTGGCCGACGGCACGGTCTGGAAAAACATCGTCACCGAGGCGAAGATGAAGGTGGCCGAGACGCTGGACGAATTCCGCGGCCAGCACCTGTACAACCTGATGGACGCCAATGTCCGCGCCTTCAACGCGCAGGTGCCCGTCATCGCACAATGGGACGACCACGAGGTCACCAACAACTGGTACCCGAACGAGATGCTGGATGCCGACGACCGCTATGCGGTCAAATCCGCGCGCCTGCTGGCCGCCCGGGCCGGTCAGGCCTTCCATGAAATGCTGCCCACGCGCCAGAGCCTGTCTGAGCCGCGCCGCATCTATCGCAAGGTCGCCTATGGCCCGCTGCTGGATGTCTTTGTCATCGACATGCGCACCTATCGCGGCGACAACACGGCCAATGACGAAGACGGCGGCACGCCGTTTCTGGGGGCGGAACAGATGGCATGGCTGAAGCGGGAACTGACCAATTCCACCGCCGTCTGGAAGGTGATCGCCGCCGACATGCCCATCGGCATGATGGTCCGCGACGGCGACACGGCCATGGAGAACGGTGCGAATGGCGACGGCCCCGTGCGCGGCCGCGAGGCCGACATCGCGGCGATGCTGTCCTTCATCAAGCATGGCGGGATCAGGAACACGGTCTGGCTGACCGCCGACGTGCATTACACCGCCGCCCATCACTACAGCCCCGACCGCGCGGTGTTTCAGGATTTCGAACCCTTCTGGGAATTCGTGTCGGGGCCCCTGCATGCGGGGACCTTCGGTCCGTCGGATTATGACAACACCTTCGGCCCCGAGGTCCGCTTTGCCAAGCATCCCGACGAGGGCCAGGCGAACCTGCCGCCCTCGGACGGGATGCAGTTCTTTGGCAAGGTTGATATCAGCGCCGCCACCAAGGTGATGACCGTCAGCCTGATGGACCGCGAGGACGTCACGCTGTGGTCCACCGAACTGGAACCGGCGCTGGCCTGATCTGCCGGGCCGCGGACTGGCCCCCGTGGACTGGCCCCCGTGGGGGGTCAGTCCTCCATCAGGTCCAGCGCGCGGGCCTGATCGCCGGCGGGGTCGTCATATTGGCCCGACCGCAGCGACCAGACGAAACCCGCCAGCCCCGCCAGCCCAAGGGTGACCGAGATCGGGATCAGGACGGCCAGAACGTTCATCGAAACCTCCGCAGGGCATTCAGCGTCACGGTCAGCGACGACAGCGACATGGCCAGCGCCGCGATCAACGGCGAGGCATGTCCCGACATCGCCAGCGGCACCGAGACGACATTGTAAAGCACCGCCAGCCCGATGTTCTGGCGCATCCGGCCCATCGCGGCCCGTGCGGTGGTCAGCGCGCGCGGCACGCCCATCAGCCCGCCGCCGATCAGCACCACGTCGGATGCCGACCGCGCCGCATCCAGCGCCGAACCCGGCGAGATCCCGGCATGGGCGCTGGCAAGGCAGCCCGTATCGTTCAACCCGTCCCCCACCATCAGCACATGCAGCCCGCGCGTGGTTTCCCCGCGCACCCAGTCTACCTTTTCGGCGGGTGTCAGCCGGGCCAGCGCCGTGTCGATGCCGGTTTCCCCGGCCATGCGGGCCACGGGTTCGGGGGCATCGCCCGACAGCAGCGCCAGATGATAACCCTGACGGCGCAGCGCCTGGATGGTGGGCAGGGCATCGTCGCGCAGGGCTTCGGATGTGGTCAGCGGGACGGGTGGCCGTCCCGCGACCGACAGCCAGACGGCGGCACCCGTTCCCTCGGCACCTGCGATCCAGCCGGCCCGGCCAAGGCGGACGGTCCGGCCATCCAGCGCCCCCTGAACACCGCAGCCCGGATGTTCGGTGGTGTCGGTGACGGCGGCGGGTGCGATGCCGCGCGCCTCTGCGGCCGCCACGATGGCCCGCGACACCGGGTGGCGTGATGCCCGCGCCAGCCCCGCCGCGATGGACAGCGTGTCCGCATCGGGGGTGCCGCCAAGCGTCACGAGCCCCGTCGTCAGCGTGCCCGTCTTGTCGAAGGCCACGGTGTCGATCTGGGACAGACGTTCCAGCGCGGTGGCGGATTTCACCAAGATGCCCGCGCGGAACAGCCGCGCCGTCGCCACCGTCGATACCGCAGGCACCGCCAGCCCCAGGGCACAGGGGCAGGTGATCACCAGGACCGATATCGCGATGTCCAGCGCCCGCCATCCGTCGCCCGACAGCATCACCCAGCCGACGAATGTGGCGGCGGCCAGCACATGGACCAGCGGCGCATAGATGCGGGCGGCGCGGTCAGCGATGCCGGTGTGACGGGTGCGCTGCGCCTCGGCGGTGGCGACCAGATCGGCCATGCGCGCCAGCGCGGTGTCGCGCCCGGCGCGGTCCACGCGGACGGTCAGCGCGCCGGTCAGACAGGTCTCTCCGGCGGTGACCGCATCGCCCGGACCTGCGGCTTGCGGGACAGATTCACCGGTCAGGGCGGACCGGTCCAGATCGGTCCGCCCCGTGATGATGGTGCCGTCGGCGGGCAGCCGGTCGCCCGGACGCACGCGGATCAGCGCGCCGGGGTGCAGGGCCCGGGCATCGACGATGCGGTCCACCCCGTTCTCGATCAGCACCGCCTGCGGGGATTCCAGCGCCGCCAGTTCGGCCGCGGCGGACCGGGCGGCGGCGCGCCCCGCGCGGTCCAGATAGCGCCCGATCAGTAGGAAAAAGGTCAGGGCCAACGCCGCGTCGAACCAGTTGGCGCGGTCGCTGAAGCCGAAGGCATTGGCCAGCGATGCCGCCGAGGCCAGGACGATCGCAAGCGAGATCGGCACATCCATGTTCATCCGCCCGTGGCGCAGCGCGCCCATGGCCGAGGCGAAGAAGGGCTGGGCCGCATAGCCTACCGCCGGAATGGCGATCGCCGCCGAGATCAGGTGAAAGACCTGCGCGGTGGCCCCGGCGGCGCCGCTCCAGACGGCGACCGACAGCAGCATGACGTTCATCATCGCGAAACCCGACACGCCGATGCGGGTCAGAAGGTCGCGGGCGGTCACGTCGCGCGGCCCAAGGCGGCCCGCATCCAGCCGTTGGGCGCGGTGTCCGGCGGCGGCCAGGGCCTCGATCAGCGCGGCATCATCGGTGCCGGGCGCCACCACCATCACGCGCCGCAGGGTCAGGTTCACGCGGGCCTGCCGAACCACGGGCAGTGCCATCAGCGCGCGTTCGACCGTCGCGATGCAGGCGCCGCAATGGATGTCGGGCAGGTGCAGCACATGGGTCGGCTGATCCACCGCAGGGGCCTGGGGCAGCGAAACCGACGAACAGGCGGGGCAGGCGGTCACCATGACGGGTCCACCGTCAGCGAAATGGCGCGCTGATAGGCGGTGCCGTCATCGGCACGGCCCGATACATCCAGCCGCCACAGGCCCCGCGCCAGATCGACGGCGGCGCGTCCCTTGGCATCCAGCGCCAGGGCGACGTCGTCGCGGGCCTCGGTCGGGCGCCCGACATGGGCGGTCAGGTCGCGGATGGGGACGGGGTTTCCGTCACGGTCCAGCACGCGCAGCTGCAGGACGCCGCCCCGATATTGCGCCCGGGCCGTCCAGCCAAGCGCCTGCTGGGCCTTGCGGCGCGCATCGAAGGACTGGCTGGCGACATAGGAATTGGCGACCTCCAGCCCCGGAAAGGTGCCGACGGCCTTGACGGCCAGCAGGATGTTGACGGCAATGATGATGCCAAAGCCCGCGACGAACATCGCGCCGACATGACGGCCCCTCAGTTCGGTCATGTGTCGTCCTTTCCGTTGAATGTGCTGTCCACATGGGCCCTTTCGCCGCTGACCGTATCGCTGACCCACAGGCGGACGGGGCTGTGATCGCGGGTGGCGGGGTCCGATCCCGCCGGCGCGGTCAGATAGACGCGGACCTTGACCTGGGCATCGGCGGGCACGGTCACCTGACCGCCCTGATGGCCCTCGACCTGCAGTTGGGCCGCGCTGTCGGCGCCGGGGGCCAGTGCAAAGACGCGGGCATCGTGATGCTTGTTGCGCAGCCGCACGTCATAGGCGTTGCGCACGCTGCCATCGGACAGGGTGACGAAGGTCGGGTTGCGCACCGGGGCCACCGTCAGTTCGATCTGGGGGCGCATGAACAGGGCAAAGACCAGCGCCGCCCCGATGGCCAGCCAGATCGCCAGATAAGCCATGTTGCGCAGCTTCAGCGCATGTTTCCACGCCGGGATATGGGTGCCGCCCGCCGCTTCGCGCGGGGCGTCGGACAGGGCCAGGTAATCGATCAGGCCGCGCGGGCGCCCGATTTTCTCCATCACCTGGTCGCAGGCATCGATGCACAGCGCGCAGGTGATGCAGGCCATCTGCTGGCCGTCGCGGATGTCGATGCCCATCGGGCAGACATTGACGCAGGCGTTGCAATCGACGCAGTCGCCGGGGCCCTGCACATGGGTCGTGGTGTCGGGCACGCCGGGCATGGGGATGACGGGCGCCCGCCCGCCGATCTGCGGTCCCGTCACCCGCAGGCCGGCGGCCTGCTGGCGGCGCAGGCCACGGCCGCGCGGTTCGCCCCGCCAGTCGCGATAGGCGACGGTCAGCGTGCCGGGGTCCATCATCGCCCCCTGGATGCGCGGCCAGGGGCACATGTAGATGCAGACCTGTTCGCGCATGAAGCCGCCGAAGACGAAGGTCGTGGCCGTCAGGATGGCGATGGTGGCATAGGCGATGGGTGGCGCCGACAGCGTCACCAGCCGGCGGGCCAGGTCGGGCGCATCGGTGAAATAGAACACCCAGGCCCCGCCCGTCGCCAGCGCGACCAGCAGCCACAGCGCCCATGTCGTGGATTTCAGGCGGATCTTGCGGCCCGTCCAATGCGACTGGTGCAGGCGCATGCGGGCATTGCGGTCGCCTTGGACCCATCGTTCGATCACCAGGAACAGGTCGGTCCAGACCGTCTGGGGGCAGGCATATCCGCACCAGACCCGTCCCAGCATCGCGGTGAACAGGAACAGCCCCACCCCCGCCATGACCAGCAACCCCGCGACGAAATAGAATTCATGCGGCCAGATCTCGATCCAGAAGAAATAGAAGCGGCGGTTCGCCATGTCGACCAGCACCGCCTGGTCGGGCAGGTTCGGCCCACGATCCCACCGCAGCCAGGGCGTCAGGTAATAGATGGCCAGCGTCACGGCCATGATCCACCATTTCAGGCGGCGGAAATGCCCCTGCACGCGGCGCGGAAAGATCGGGACCCGCGCGGCATAGAGGGTCTGGGGGGTATCGGACATCATGCTGCCTTTTCTGTGCGCGCCCTTCGTGGCCGAGGGGCGCGCAGGATGCATTGACGTGGATCAAACGGCGATCAATCGGCGATCGATTGGGGATCAAGCCGGGCGGTCAGTTCGCGGCCATCGGCCCTTCGCCCCCGCCAAGGGCGTGGACATAGGCGGCCACGGCCCGGATCTCGGCCTCGGAGAGGCGGGCGTTCCAGGGCGGCATCACGCCGTAAGGGCCGCGGGTGATGACGCGGGTGACCTGTTCGGGACTGTCGCCGTAAAGCCAGATCGCGTCCGTCAGGTTCGGCGCGCCCTGGGTGCGGTCGCCACGCGCATCTTCGCCATGGCAGGACGTGCAGTTGTCGGCGAACAGTTGGCCACCTGCGCCCGCCAGGGGATCGGCACCGCCGGGCAGGGCCCGCACATGGTCGACCAGCGTGGCGATCTGGTCGGGGGCCAGCACCTCGCCAAAGGCGGGCATCTGGGAAAAGCGGGCGTCGGGGTCGTCCTCGTTCCGGATGCCGTGGCGGACGGTGACGGCGATATCCTCGACCATGCCGCCCCACAGCCAGTCGTCATCCAGAAGGTTGGGATAGCCGATCGCGCCGCCCGCCCCCGATCCGTGACACTGAGAGCAGTTGGTCCGAAAGACCGCCGCCCCCGCATTCATCGCGAAATCCATCAGTTCGGGATTGCGGTCCAGCAGGTCCAGGTCGGTCGTGGTCAGCGATTGCCGCATGGCGGCCTGGCTGTCATCGACCTGTCGGATATGGGTCTGCACGTCTGCCCGCGTGGACCAGCCCAATATCCCTTCGGTCGCGCCGTTGATCAGCGGCCAGGCCGGATACAGCACCACATAGATCGCCGCAAAGACGATCGTGGCATAGAAGGTCCACAGCCACCAGCGGGGCAGGGGGTTGTTCAGCTCCTCGATGCCGTCCCAGTTGTGGCCGGTGGTGTCGACGCGTGCGGGGTCATCCTGCTTTCGATGCTTGGTCATGTCGGGTCCTTGGGCTGGCAGTTGCAGCCGGGGCAGCCCTTGCCGCAGCCGGCCACCGGCGGGGGGCTGTCGCGGAAGATGGCGCGGGCCGCCTCGTCATGGGTGTCGCGGGCGCCGGGGCGGAAGGCCCAAAGGCAGGCGCCCAGAAAGAACAGCGTCATGGCCAGCAGCATCCAGCTGTCGGCGAAATGGCGCAGGATCGAATAGGTGTCGTGCATGCTGCGTCCCCCGGCCTAGCGGCTGCCATCGGCCACGAAGGTCGAAAAATCGACCAGCGTGCCCAGCATCTGCAGATAGGCGATCAGCGCATCCATTTCGGTCAGCGCCGGATCGCGGTCGAAATTGCGCACCTGGGCGCCGGGATAGCGGTCCAGCAGCCCGTCCGTGTCGCCCCAAGGATCAACCTGCACGCGCATGTCGGCGCCTGCGTTCGCGATCATGTCGGGGGTATAGGGCACCCCGACCATGGCGTGGGTTTCCAGCAGGTCGCCGATATGGGTGACCTCCAGCCGGGTGCGCGCCAGATAATCGTATTTCGGCATGACGCTTTCGGGCACGACCGATTGCGGGTCCGACAGGTGGTCGTAATGCCATTCGTCGGAATAGCGGCCGCCGACGCGGGCCACATCCGGGCCGGTGCGTTTCGACCCCCACTGGAAGGGGTGGTCGTACATCGACTCCGCCGCCAGCGAATAATGGCCATAGCGTTCGACCTCGTCCCGCATGGGTCGGATCATCTGGCTGTGGCAGACATAGCAACCCTCGCGGACATAGATGTCGCGGCCCGCCAGCTCCAGGGGCGTGTAGGGGCGCATCCCCTCGACCTTCTCGATGGTGTTCTCCAGCCAGAACAGCGGCGCGATTTCCACGATGCCGCCGATGGTGACGACCAGGAAGGACCCGACCAGCAGCAGCGTGGCGTTGCGTTCCAGCGTGGCATGCCGGTCCAGGATGCCGCGGCGGCGCCGGGGTTCGGAAGCGTTCGGTTCGGGGGTGTTGTGGTCTTGGGTCATGGGGTCACCTTGCCGGAACGGTCGCGATGGCGGGATGGGCCTGGGGCGCGCGGATGGTCATCCACATGTTCCAGACCATCACCAGGCCACCTGCCAGGTAGAGGATGCCGCCCGCACCGCGCACCACGTACATGGGAAACTTGGCGGCCACGGTGTCGGCGAAGGAATTGACCAGGAAGCCGTTGGCATCGACCTCGCGCCACATCAGGCCCTCCATGATGCCGGTCACCCACATCGACGAGGCGTAGAGGACGATGCCCAACGTCGCCAACCAGAAATGCAGGTTGATGGCCGCCATGGAATGCATCTGCGGACGCCCCCACAGGCGCGGCGTCAGGAAATAGAGGCAGCCGAAGGTGATCATCCCGTTCCAGCCAAGCGCGCCGGAATGGACATGGCCGATGGTCCAGTCGGTATAGTGGCTGAGGCTGTTGACCGCGCGGATCGACATCATCGGCCCTTCGAAGGTGGACATGCCATAGAAGGCAAGGCTGGCCACGAACATGCGGATGATCGGATCGGTGCGGATCTTGTCCCAGGCACCCTCCAGCGTCATCAGCCCGTTGATCATGCCGCCCCAGCTGGGCATCCACAGCATGATGGAAAAGACCATGCCAAGCGTCGCCGCCCAATCGGGCAGGGCGGTATAGTGCAGGTGGTGCGGTCCCGCCCAGATATAGAGGAAGATCAGCGCCCAGAAATGGATGATCGACAGCTTGTAGCTGTAGACGGGGCGACCCGCCTGCTTGGGGACGAAGTAATACATCATCCCCAGGAAACCCGCCGTCAGAAAGAAGCCGACCGCGTTGTGGCCGTACCACCATTGGGTCATGGCATCCTGGACGCCGGCAAAGACCTGGACCGATTTCGACCCCAGGATCGACACGGGGATCGACAGGTTGTTGACCACATGCAGCATCGCGACCGTGACGATGAAGGCCAGGTAGAACCAGTTCGCGACATAGATGTGGCGTTCGCGCCGCCGCAGGATGGTGCCCATGAAGACCGCCAGATAGGTCAGCCAGACGATGGTCAGCCAGATGTCGACATACCATTCCGGTTCGGCATATTCCTTGGACTGGGTCGATCCCAGCAGGTATCCCGTCGCGGCCAGCACGATGAACAGCTGGTATCCCCAGAAGACGAACCACGCCGCATTGCCGCCCCACAGCCGCGCCGCGCTGGTGCGCTGCACGACATAGAAGGACGTCGCGATCAGGGCATTGCCCCCGAAGGCAAAGATCACCGCGCTGGTATGCAGCGGGCGCAGGCGGCCGAAATTGGCGTATCCTTCCGACCAGTCGAAGTTCAGCGCCGGAAAGGCCAGCTGGAAGGCGATGAAGGTGCCGACCAAAAAACCCGCGATGCCCCAGAAGGCGGTGGCGATGACGCCCGCGCGGATGGGGCCGTCCATATAGGTTCCGGGCAGGGGCAGGGCGCGGGGTTCATCGACCCGGCGCAACTGCCACAGGCACAATCCACCCGCGACCAGCATGACGATGGTCGCATGCACCGAATAGGCCAGATCGCGCCCAAGGTCTGCTGCCATCGCCGCCAGCAGGGTGATCAGCGCCAGCGTGGCGATCCTTGTAAACTGCATGTCGTCCTCTTGTCGTGGCGCGCCCAAATGGGGGACGCGCCCCGGCAGTCGCACGGGGGACAAGGTCGCTTCCTTGACATGGATCAAACTGGGTTACGAACCCGCCGTCATGGCGGGTCGGTGGAAGGCGTCAGACGATGGGACCGCCATCCCCGTCTTCGCCCGCCTCGGCCGAGAGGGCCTCGAAA
Source organism: Paracoccus sp. SM22M-07 (assembly GCF_001887735.1). Taxonomy (NCBI): domain Bacteria; kingdom Pseudomonadati; phylum Pseudomonadota; class Alphaproteobacteria; order Rhodobacterales; family Paracoccaceae; genus Paracoccus; species Paracoccus sp. SM22M-07. Next base: position 18,324 of record NZ_JPKW01000005.1, on the reverse strand, counting down.
TCGGGGATCAGGATCTCGCGCGTCTGGCGCAGTTCGATCAGGCCGTCCTTGCGCAGGGCGGTCATCTGACGGCTGGTGGTCTCGATGGTCAGGCCCAGGTGATCGGCCAGCTCCTCGCGCGTCAGGGGCAGGTTCAGCGTGACGCCGCCCCCCGATACGCGCCCGCCCATCCCCTGCGCCTGCCGCCGGGCCAGGCTGACCAGAAATGCGGCCAGCTTTTCGCGCGCCGTCATGCGGCCCAGAACCACCGCCCAGTCCCGCGCCGCATCCAGTTCGTCCAGCGACATGGTCAGCAGGCGGGTGGCGATATGGGGCGTGTCGCGGACCATGCGTTCGAAGGCGCGCCGTTCAAAGCGGCAGATCGTCACCTCGCCCAGGGCCTGCACGTCGAAGGCCGATTGCGCGCGTCCGGGTCGCCCGATGAAATCCGACGGCAGCAGCAGGCCCACGGTCTGTCGGCGGCCATCCTCCAGCGTGCGCGACATGGTGGCGCAGCCCGACACGATGGATGCGAAATGGTCCAGCGTCTCGCCCGCCGAGGCCAGATGCGCGCCGGCCTGAACCGTCTGATAGGTCTTGACCCGCTCCAGCATCGCCAGTTCGTCGGCGTCGCAATCGGCGCAGACCGCGCGATAGCGGATGGGACAATCATTGCATGCGATGCTGGGGGTCAAACGTGCCATGGGACCGTTTTACAGGGCGCTTTGATCTCGATCAATGTCCGACGGGGGCCGGGGCCGTTAATGCGGGGGACATGAGACATGATCCGCTTCATCAGGCCCTGCTGACGGCACGGGCGCCCCGCTATACCAGTTATCCCACCGCGGATCGGTTCACCGACGCGGTGGGACCCGCGCTGCACCGTGACTGGCTGCGGGCGATTCCCCCGGGCAGCACGGTGTCGCTTTACGTGCATGTGCCGTTTTGCCGGCGCCTGTGCTGGTTCTGCGCCTGCCGCACCCAAGGGGCGCGCGGCGACGGGCCGCTGGACCGATACCTGGATTATCTGCACCGCGAGATCGCCATGATCCGCGGCCTGCTGCCGGACCGTGTCAGGGTAGGGGCGCTGCATCTGGGTGGCGGGACGCCCACGATCCTGTCAGCCGACCGGCTGGACCGGCTTGGCACGATGCTGGGCGATGCCTTCGCCCCCGATGGCGCCCGCGTCTCGGTCGAGATCGACCCCTGCGATTGCGACGATGCGCGGCTGGACGCGCTGATGCGGCTGGGGATGAACCGCGCCTCGATCGGGGTGCAGGATTTCGACGCTTCGGTGCAGGCGGCGATCGGGCGCAGGCAATCGGCCGAACGCACGGCGCAGATCGTCGCGGATCTGCGCGCGCGCGGCATCGGCAGCATCAACATGGACCTGCTTTACGGTCTGCCGCACCAGACGGGGCGGCGGCTGGCGCGCACGCTGCAGGCGGTGCTGCGGATGCGGCCCGACCGGATCGCGCTTTACGGCTATGCCCACGTGCCCTGGATGGCCCGCAGGCAGGCGCTGATCCCCGAAAATGCCCTTCCCACCGCCCAGGAACGGCTGGACCTGTCCGATCTGGCGCGCGAGATCCTGCTGGCCAGCGACTATGCCTCCGTGGGCATCGATCATTTCGCCCTGCCCGACGACAGCCTGGCGCAGGCGGCGCGGGACGGCTATCTGCGGCGGAACTTTCAGGGATACACGACCGATCCCGACACCGTTCTGCTGGGGATCGGACCCTCGGCGATCTCTCGCTTTGCCCAGGGCTATGTCCAGAACGCGACCGCCACCGCGGACTGGCAGAAGGCGCTGGACCAGGGTGGACTGGCCACCGCCCGCGGCGTGCAGATGACCGCGCGCGACCATGTCATCGCCGACGTGATCGAGGCGCTGATGTGCCACGGCCAAGCCGATCTTTTCGCCATCGCGTCGGGGGCGGGGCTGACGGATCATTGCCTGGAACGGGCCGAGGCGGCGCTGGCGCGCTATCCGGGGGCGGGGCAGATGCGGGACGCGGTGCTGGTCCTGTCGGATCTGCGCGTGGCCCGGCTGGTGGCGCAGGTCTTCGACGATGGGGCCGCCGGCGGGGAACGCCGATACAGCCAGGCCAGCTGACGGGGACCGGAACGCCCCTGCCTGCGCCGTTCGATGCCCGGGACAATTTTAGCGGCCATGCCCTTGCCAACGCGCCCCTGCCACGCGATCCATGGCACCTGCGCACAGGGGTTTCATGATGCTTCGCTTTCTTCATTCTTCGGACCTGCACCTGGGCAAGGCCTTTGGTGGCTATCCCGAAGGCATCCGCAACCGCCTGCGCGAGGCGCGCCATGGGGCCATCGCCCGGCTGGCGCAGGCGGCCCGCGACGGCGGTGCCGACACGGTGCTGCTGGCGGGCGATACATTCGACGCCGAAACCCCCGCGCCCGATACCCTGCGCCATGCGCTGCGGGTGATGGCCGCCCAGACCGACATCCGCTGGATCATGCTGCCCGGCAACCATGACAGCCTGGCTGCGACCGAATTGTGGCGGCGCATCCTGTCGGAGGATCTGCCCAACCTGCAGGTCGTGACCAACGACACGCCCGTGGCGCTTGGCCCCGACGCGATGCTGCTGCCCGCGCCCTGCACGCAGCGCCGTCCCGGCCGCGACCTGACCGCCGCGATGTCGGCACCGACGCCCGAAGGCTGCCTGCGCATCGGGCTGGGCCACGGCGCCATCACCGATTTCACCGCCGAGGAGGGGGCGGCGGGCATCATCCCCCCCGATCGCGCGCGCCAGTCGGGTCTGGATTATCTGGCGCTGGGCGACTGGCACGGACGGATGCAGGTCAGCCCAGACACCTGGTATTGCGGGTCCCCCGAGGCCGACGGCTTCAAGCATGACATGGCCGCAGGCGCGCTGATGGTCACGTTCGACGGGGCGGCAGGGGTCGGTGCGCAGGTGGATGTCGTTCAGACCGGCACCTTGCAGTGGCGCATGCTGCAGCTGGACCTGTTGCCGGGCGACGACCCCGTGGCCCGGCTGGAGGCCGAACTGCCCGCCGCGCATCTGCGTCGCGACCTGCTGCTGCGGTTGCATGTCTCGGGGCGTCTGCCCCTGGCCGATCGCAGCGCGCTGGAGGCCGGGGCCTTGGCCATCGCCCCCGATTTCGGCTGGTTCGACCATGACCTGACGCAGCTGGCCACCGACACGCGCCCCGACGATCTGGACCAGATCGACCATGCGGGCGCGCTGCGCCAGGCGGCAGAAACTCTGCTGGCCGAGGCCCATGATCCTGCCCTGTCCCTGTCCGAGCGCGAGATCTCGGGCAATGCGCTGGCGCGGCTCTATGCCCTTGCGTTGAAGGTGCAATCATGAAGATCCGCGCGATCGAGTTGACCAACATCCGCCGCTTTGCCGGCCAGACCGCCCGGATTGACGATATCGGCGACGGCGTCACCGTCCTGTCGGAACCCAACGAATTCGGCAAATCGACATTCTTCGACGCCCTGCACGCGCTGTTCTTTGAACGCCATCGCGGTGCCAAGGCGGCGGTCAAGGCGCTGCAGCCCCATTCCGGCGGCGCCCCCGAGGTCGCGGTCGAGATCGACCTGCCGGACGGTCGCTTCCGCATCGAAAAGCGCTGGCTGTCGCGCGCCACCGCCCGCATCCTGCGCGACGGTCGCCTGATCGCCCAGGATGACGAGGCCGAGGCCTGGATCGAGGCGATGATCGGGGGCGGTCTTGCCGGCCCTTCGGGACTGCTTTGGGTGCGCCAGGGCATTCTGGGGCTGGAGCCCGAGGGAAGTTCCGCCAGCGACAGGAACGAACGCGAAAAGGCGTTGGGTGCGCGGCGCGACCTGCTGTCTTCGGTGGCGGGCGAGATCGACATGATGACCGGCGGGCGACGGTTGGACAGCGTGGTGGCCCAGGTGGGCGATGCCCTGTCCCGCCTGGCCACAGCGACCGGAAAGCCCAAGGCGGGCGGTGAATGGCAGCGCGCCGAGGCCGAGGCCGAGGCGCTGCGCCAGTCGCAGGTGGACCTGTCGGACAAGGCCGCCCGCCTGTCGGGCGACCTGGCCCGCCGTGCCGAGGTTCAGCGCGACCTGCGCGACCTGGACGACCCGCAGGCCGACAGGCAACGCCGCCAGGCGCTGGACCAGGCCCGNCCTGGCCCGCCGTGCCGAGGTTCAGCGCGACCTGCGCGACCTGGACGACCCGCAGGCCGACAGGCAACGCCGCCAGGCGCTGGACCAGGCCCGCCAGGCGCAGGCCGCCGCCACCGCCCATGCCGAAAAACTGGCCGAGGCGCAGCGCGCGCTGAAACTGGCCGCGATGACCGAGGAAAACACCCAGGCCCAGATCCGACGGTTGCAGGACCTGTCCGAACGCGTCGCCCGTGCGCAGGCCGACATGGCGCAGGCAGGCGAAGCGGCCACCCGCCACGAAACCCGCGCCGAGGATCTGGCATCGGCCGATGCCGCCGCCACCGCCGCCCTGACCAGGGCGCAGGCCGAAAGCCGCGCCGTCGCCGCGCGGATGGCCCTGGCCCAACGTGCGCAGCTGGCGCAGGCCGCGTGCAGGCAGGCCGATCAGCTGGCCCGCAGCCTGACGCGCGCCGAGGCCCTGCGCGCCACGCTTGAAAGCGATCGCGCCGCGCGCGGGCTGCTGATCGTGACCCCCAAGGCGCTGGCCGCCGCCGAGGAAGCCCGCGACCGGCATGAACAGCTGAACGCACAGCTGGCGGCCGCCAATGTCAGCATCACCCTGACCTATGATGGCCCGGCGCGGGTTGGCGATGCCTCGGGTCCGCTGCCGGCGGGGCAGCATGTGTTGACCCGGACGCGCGATTTCGATCTGCCGGGTATCGGCACCATGCGCATCCAGCCCGGTCGGGGCGCAGGCGGGGATCAGGAGGGCGTCACCAAGGCCGCGCGCCATCTGGATGCCTGCCTGTCCGCCTGCGGGGCCCGGACCCTGAACGAGGCCCGCCACAAGCTGACCGAGGCGCAGCGCCTGGACCAGGCGGTGCAGGGCGCGACCCGCATGTTGGCGGAACTGGCCCCAGACGGGCTGGACGCGCTGCGGCAGGCCCATGCGCAGGCCAGCGCCGATGCCCAGGACGGTGCCGATGCCGACGCGCCCGTTCAGGATCAGGCCGCGCTGGATGCGCAGATGGCCGCCGCCACGCAGGCCGAAGGCGCGGCGCGCGATGCGGCCACGCAGGCCCATGCCGCCTTTCGCACCGCATCCGAGGCGCGGGCCGTGGCGCGTGCGACCTTGGCCTCGGCCAGCCGCATTCTGGAGGCCGCCCTGGCCGAGGCGGGCGACATGGCGGCCCTGTCCAGCGGCCTGCACGACTTGCGTCAGCAGCTGACCGCCCATCAGGCCCGCAAGGCCGAGGCGCAGGCCCATTGCCAGGCACTGGAACGGTCCGCACCCGATCAGGGCATGGCCGTGGCCCAGTTGAAGCGCATGGAATCGGTGGTGGCGCAGGCGCAGGAACGCCGCACCGCGCTGCGCGAGGAACTGGCGACGCTGAACGGTTCGATCGGGACGATGGCCGAACAGGGCATCGAGGAACAGCTGGACGAGGTGCAGGGCAGGCTGGCCGCAGCCCAGGCACGCGCAGCGCGTTACGAAACCGAGGTGAAGGCCCTGATCCGCCTGCGCACCGCGCTGGAGGATGCCCGCCGCAGCGCCCGCGAGACCTATTTCGGCCCCGTCATGCGGGAATTGGAACCGTTGCTGGCGGTGCTGCATGCGGGGGCGTCGGTCCGGATCGACGACCAGACGCTGCTGCCGGTGGCGCTGACCCGCGACGGCCAGTCCGAGCCGCTGGATATCCTGTCGGGCGGCACGCGCGAACAAATCGCCATCCTGACGCGGCTGGCCTTCGCACGGCTGTTCGCGCGCACGGGCATGGCGGTTCCGGTGATCCTGGATGATGCGCTGGTCCACAGCGACGATGACCGGATCGAGGCGATGTTCACCGCCCTGCACCATGTCGCCCGCGATCAGCAGATCATCGTGCTGACCTGTCGCCAGCGGGCCTTCGCGGCGCTTGGCGGCGACAAGGCGCGGGTCAGGATCGCCGCGACATGACGCCGTGCCCGCGTCACGATGCGGGGCAATCCGTGCCGATATCCCAGTAAAGCCCGGCCATGACCTGCATGGCCTCGCGGCAGACCGGCTTCAGGACATGTTCGTTCGGTGCATGCTGGTTGCAGCCCAGATAGCTGTGCGGGATCCAGATCGTGGGCAGGCCCAGCACGTCGGCAAAGCAGTCGTTGGGCAGCGACCCGGCCAGGTTCGGCAGGACATGGGGGTCCTCGCCGGTGGTCCGTTTCAACGAGGCCCGCACATAGGCGACCCATGGATGGTCGGGGTTCAGCCGGGTGGCGCCGAAGATGCCCCGATCGGTCGGCTGGATGCGGACCTTGTCGAAGCCGCGATCATCCAGATGCTGCCGCAGTGCGGGCAGGATGCGGTCGACATCCGTGCCCACCACATAGCGCAGCTGGCAGCGCGCCGTGGCACTGGGGGCGATGGCGTTCACGGGGGCCTCGGGGATGCCGGCCTTCATGGCCAGGATCGCAAAGCTGTTCCAGCCATAGGCGCGTTCGGCGGGGGTCAGGTCCTCCTCGCTCCAATCGGCATCGATCTGCAATGCGCCGTCGGTGCCGATGGGCAGGTCGCGCAGCGCCTCGCGGATGTCGGGGGTCAGGCTGTCGGGTCGCCATTCGGGGATCTGCAGCCTGCCGCGCGCATCGGTGATGGTGGCCAGCGCCTGCGTCAGGATGATCGCCGGATCGGCCAGAAGCCCGCCCCAGTTGCCCGAATGGCGCGCCCCTTCGCGCAGCGACACGACCAGATCGAAGGACACCCCGCCGCGCGACCCCATGAACATGGTCGGGCGTTCCGCGCTGAGCCGCGGCCCGTCCGAGGCGATCAGCACGTCGGCCTTCAGCGCGTCGCGGTGGATCTGCATCATCCGCGACAGGCCGGGGGACCCGATCTCCTCGCTCATCTCGATCACGATCTTGACGTTGAAGCCCAGCCTGCCGCGCACCGCCAGAACGGATTCCAGTGCGGCAATGTTGACCAGATGCTGCACCTTGTTATCCGCCGCGCCGCGCCCGTAAAGCCGGTCTCCGCGTTCGGTCAGGGCGAAGGGGTCAAGGTCGTCCAGCCATTGCCCCGCTTGCCCCCAGATGACGTCGCCATGGCCATAGGTCAGGATGGTGGGCAGGGACGGCTCCTCGATCCTGGTGCCCAGCAGGATGGGGCCGCCCTTGGCGGGACCGTCGGGATTGTCGTGGATGGCGCAGTCGAAACCCGCAGCGGTCAGGCGCGGCAGGATGGCCTGGGCCAGATAGTCCTGCAGCACGTCCCTGCGATCGGGGTTCTGGCTTTCGCTGCGATATCCGACCAGATGCGCCAGTTCCGATTGCAGCCGTCCGCTGTCGACGTGATCGGTGGCATGCGAGACGGCGGCTTCACGGGTCATGGTATCTTGTCCTGTCTTGATGGTCCGGCGGGCGGTGCCGTCAGGATGGCACCTGGCCGGGCGACAGTCGAGCCGTGGCGTCATCGGGTTCCGGCCAGCACTGCCGCGCGGCCTCGGCCACGGCGCGCAGGGGGTGGGTCAGGTGGGGCGATGCCGTCATCACCCGCATGTCCGGCCCATAGCCCCATTCAGCCGCGCGTGCGACCTGGGCGGGGGTCATGGGCGGGACACCGGGATAATCGGCATTGCCATCGCGCATCGCGCCCGCAGGTGGCACGGGCGGCAGATCAAGAAAGCGGAAGATGCCTTGGGAGACCCGCGTGGGCTGCGCCACCAGATCCTCGTACCGGATGACGGCGGCGGCATGCAGCCAGGTCAGATCCTGGCGCAGCCGGTCATGGGCATCCAGCCAGTGGTCGATCAGCGTTTCGGGCGGGTCGGGCAGCCATTTCGCCACGGCCGCCGCGACGGCCTGGGGATGGCGGATGACGATGATGAATTGCGACAAGGGAAACAGCTGCTGGTAAAGGCGCATCCGCGTCATGTTCACGGGCGATTTCTCCACCCGCCATGGCCGGCCCTTGTCGAACCACGGGTCCCAGTCCGCCTGCAGCCGCAGCCGCGTTTCCAGCCGGTTCAACGGGCTTTCCTCGGTCAGGTGCTGGGCGAGATCGGTGGCGAAATGCATGGGCGCGCCGTGGCGGGCGGTATGGGGAATGGCGCCCTGCAGATAGCAGCCCTCGTTTTCGGGGACCGGCGCGTCGCGGATCGCGGCGACCCGGGGATGGTCCGCGATCAGCCGCGCGACCAGCGACGTGCCCGACCGGTGCAGCCCGCCGACGAAGACATATCTGTGATCCGGTCCCATCATCCATCCCCCCGCCATGCGCCGCCCATGGATAGACATGCCCGTTTGCCGTGCAAGCCTGAAGGCCTGACCCGTGGATTAACTTTTATCATCGACAATGTCGTGAACCATGCCAGCCCCCGGGGGTTCAAGCAGCAGAGGGTCGCGACCGACCCGTTTTCAATCATGAGCAGTTCTGCCAAAGGGGGGCCCCGCATGCGGATTCTTCATGTCGCCTTGGGCGGATGCCTGAAGGCTCCGCCCGTCGAATACGGCATTACCGAAGATACCGGCGGGCATATCGCCTATGTTCTGGGGGCGGCGATGGCGCAGGCGCGCGATCCGCGTGTGCGGTCCGTCGATATCGTCACCCGCGCCTTTGGCGACCCGGCGCTGGACCCCGTCCATGCCGACCCCGTCCAGTCCGTCGCGCCCGGCTGTACCATCCGCCGTCTGGTTACCCATGACATGCGTTACCTGAGCAAGGAGTCGCTGCAGGCGCATCTGCCTGCGCTGTCGCGCGCGTTTTGCGACCTGCTGCGCGGCATGGCGGAACGGCCCGACATCATCCACGCGCATTTTGCCGATGCCGCTGTTCTGGCGCGCGCCGCGCAGGCGGAATTCGGGATCGAATGGACCTATACGCCCCATTCGCTGGCCCTGCAAAAGGCGGGCGCCGCTGATTGTCCACAATTGCAGGACCGCATCCGGGCGGAACGCGCGGCCGTCGCGGGCGCGGGGGCGATCATCGTGTCGTCGCGTGACGAGGCGGAACGCCAGCTGCTGCCCTATGGCGCGGACAGCGAGGGGCGGACCCATCGCATCAATCCCGGCGTCTCGCTGGATCGCGACCGGGGGCCGGGTGCCGCGCGCGATCTGATCGCGCCCTTCCTGCGCGATGCGGCCAAGCCGATCCTGCTGGCCATCGCGCGGCCTGTCCGAAAGAAGAACCTTGGCGCCCTGGTCGATGCCTATGCCGCCAGCCCGGCCTTGCAGGACAGGGCCAACCTGGTGATCGTGGCGGGCCTGCGCCACGGCATCAATGCGGGACCCGAGGAACAGGCAGGCGTGATCCGCGACCTGTTCGACCGCGTGGACCGATATGGTCTGTGGGGCAAGGTTGCGTTGCCGGCGCGCCATGACGGGGCGCAGATCCGGTCGCTTTATGCCTTGGCCGCCGAGGGCGGGGTGTTCGTCAATCCGGCGCTGCACGAACCTTTCGGCCTGACCCTGATCGAGGCGGCGCAGGCCGGCGTTCCGGTGGTGGCCACCTGCGACGGGGGTCCCGTGGACATCCTGCAGCAGCTGGAGGCTGGCATGCTGGTCGATCCGACCAACCCCCAGGACATCGCCGCCGCCTGTTTGCAGATGCTGGACCACCCGCGCCGCGACTGGCTGGCGCAAAAGGCCCGGCACAAGGCTCGGGCGGCGTTCAACTGGGACCGTTGGGCAGCGGCATCGATACAGGTCTATGCCGGCCTTCGCCCGATCCGGTCGCGACAGGACGGCCCCGTCATGCGCATCCTGGCCAGCGATATCGACGGCACCCTGACCGGCTGTGTCCAGTCGGCAGGCCGCTTTGGCGCCTGGCACGAGATGCGCCCGCGTGGTCTGATGTTTGCCGTGGCCACCGGCCGGTCCGCCCCCGAGGCGCGGCGCGTGCTGCGCGAATGGCAATTGCCGGAACCCGACCTGTTCATCACCTCGGTCGGCAGCGAGATCTGGCGCCGCGACGGGCAGGGGGGGCTGACGCTGTGCGGCGACTACGCCGATCATCTGTCCGGGGACTGGGACCGCGACGCCGTGACGGCCACCCTGCAGGGCACGGGCATCGCATGGCAGCCCCATTACGAACAGCGGCGCTGGAAGCTGAGCCTGTTCGGCGATGCCGGGGATGCCACCGCCGTCACGCGGGCCTTGGCGGATGCGGGCTTGGCGGCCCATGTCATCGCCTCGCACGGGCGGTTCATCGACGTGCTGCCGGTCCGGGCGGGCAAAGCCGCAGCCCTGCGCTTCGAGGCCGAGCGTCACGGCCTGTCGCTGGCCCAATGCATCACCGCGGGCGACAGCGGCAATGACCGTGACATGCTGATCGCCAGCGGCGCATCGATCCTGCCCGCCAATGCCTTTGACGAGCTGGCGGGCATCACCGGCGTCGGCATCTTCCGCAGCCGCGACCGTCATGCGGCGGGCGTGCTGGATGGCCTGGCGCGGCTTGGCCTGACCGTGACGCCCAAACCCAAGGTTCAGCATGCGTGACCTGCCTATCCAGCCGCAGCGCCCGTTCGGCTATTTCGTCCATCACCAGGGGCGTGGCCACGCCGAACGCTGCGCCGCCATCGTCAACGCCTTGCCGCGGTCGCGGCCCGTGACGGTGTTTTGCGCCGACCCCAAGGTGCTGGGGCCGATGCCCGCCAATGTCACCGTGCAGGCGATCCCGTCCCTGTTCGAACGCACAGGCGCTGAACGGGACATGGACCAGCTGCAGACCCCAAACACGTTGCATTGCGCGCCGGTCGGTTGGCCCGGCATCAGGCAGGCCATGGGCCGGATCGCGGGGTGGTTCGCCAGCGACGATCCCGCCCTGATGATCTGCGATGTCAGCGCCGAGATCGCGCAGCTGTCGCGCATCTGTTCGGTTCCGCATGTGGCGGTTCTGCAGCATGGCGACCGCAGCGATCCCGGCCACCGCGCGGCCTATGACGGTGCGGCGGGGATCCTTGCGCCCTTTTCGGCAGGGCTGGCACAGGATGACTGGGCCCCGTTCCGCCACAAGATGCATTTCGCCGCAGGTCTGGGCGTGTCGGGCGATTTGCCCGACCGGCAGGCCGCGCGGGCGGCATTGGGGTTGGAGCCGGGGCGCAGGATGGCGCTGGTGCTGTCGGGTGGCGGCGGGACCGGGTTCACCGCAGCCCCGCTTGGCGTCGCGGCGCGGGCCTTTCCGGACTGGCAATGGATCAGCATCGGCAAGCTGCAGGGCGACTGGCACGCGACCCAAGGGGCCAACCTGCACCACAAGGGCTGGGTCGATGACGTCGCCACCCATGTCGCCGCCGCCGATCTGGTGATTTCCTCGACCGGAAACACCACCTGCGCGCAGGTTCTGGGGGCGGGGCTGCCTTGGATCGTCGTTCCCGAATGGCGCTATTTCGACGAACAGCTGTGCAAGGCGCAGGCGCTGGCCAAGGCCGGTGCGGCGCAGCACCTGCCGCATCTGCCCTCCAGCGCGCATGCCTGGCGGGCGGCCGTCGACCGGGCGTTGACGGATCATGACGCAGCAGCCCAAGGCCGCCTGCTGGCCCCCGATCCGGCCAAGGCCACGGCCGCATGGCTGGAAACTCTCTCCGAAGGGCTGTGGGGCACGACCCTGACCCTTGAAACCACAGGATGACCTGATGACGACCGTATCTGCACTGACCATCGCCGGAGGGCGCGACCAGCATCTGAAGAATGTCATTCGCGGCTTTGCCGGACAGACCCACCGGATCGACGAACTGATCATCGGCGTGATGCAGGACAGCGATTACGCCGATCTGCCCGAAACGGACTTTCCCATCCGCCAGATCCGCATGTCGGGGCCCGACCTGTGCATGGCGGCGGCCCGGAATGCGGTGGCCGACGCGGCCCGTGGGGATGTGCTGGTTTTTGTCGATGTCGATTGCATCCCCGCGCCCGATTTCGTCCAGACCTATGTCGAACGCATGCAGGGCCGCACCGGCCTGTTCATGGGCGAGGTGCAATACCTGCCGGCAGGCGCCACCGATGGCGGCTTGGATTTCGACCATTTCGCGACGGTCTCGGTCAAGCATTCCGACCGCCAGGGACCGCCTGCAAAGGGGATCGCGCGGTGCGAGGATTATCGCTGCTTCTGGTCGCTGAATTTCGCGATGCATCGCGGTTGCTGGCAGCAGGGGCCGCGTTTCGACGAACGCTTCACCGGCTATGGCGGCGAGGATACCGATTTCGGGCGCGCCCTGTCCGAGGCAGGCACCCCCATCTGGTGGATCGCCGGCGGGCGGGTCTTTCACCAGTATCACCCCCATTGCATGCCACCGGTCCATCACATGGAATCAGTGATGCGCAATGCCGATCTGTTCGCCCTGAAATGGGGGCATCGCACGATGGAGCATTGGCTCTATGCCTTCCAGCTGATGGGGCTGATCCGCAACGACCCCGATGGGCTGGTGGTCCTGCGCCAGCCCGATCAGGCGGATTTCGACCTGTGCAAGCAGCAATCCGACATGCCCTATGCCAATACCCGCCGGGTGATCGATCACCTGCAGGCCCGTGGCGATTGGACCGTCGAACGCACCCGGCAGGTCGAAGGCGCGCAGGCCGCCATGCTGATGCCCGCCGCCGAATGACCGCGCCGTTGCGGATCGCCCTGCTGGCGCATCCGCGCCATGCCATCGCGCCCCCCTTCATGGGCGGGATGGAGGCGCATGCCTGGCACCTGGCCCAGGGTCTGCAAGCGCGCGGCCATGACGTCACCCTGATTGCGGCAGGCGACAGCCGAACCCGCACTGCGCTGCATCCGTTGATGGACCGTCATTACGATGCCGACCTGCCGTGGCACCGGTTTCACGGCACTGCGCGGCTGAACGCCTATCTGGACGACAGCCATGACCGTGCGCTGCAGTGGATCATGGGGCAGGGGTTCGACGTGATCCACAACAACGGACTGCATCGGTTTCCGCCGCGCATGGCGCGACGGCATCGGATGCCCATGGTCACGTCGTTGCATGTGCCGCCCTTTGACACCCTGCTGCGGGCGATGCGCGACAGCGTGGCGCCGTGGCATCAGGTCACGGCCTGTTCGCGGACACATCTGGCGGAATACTGGCCGCATGGCGCGCCGACGTCGTGCCATGTCGTACCGAACGGGATCGATATGGCCGACTGGCCCTTTGCGCCGCAGGGACAGGGGCATGCCATCTGGGCAGGTCGCATCACGCCCAACAAGGGAACCCATCTGGCCATTCGCGCCGCCAGGCGGGCCGGGGTGCCCCTGACGATCTTCGGCACGATCGAGGATCGCGACTATTTCGACAGCCATATCCGGTCCGAACTGGGTGGCGACATCCGGTTCGGCGGCCATCTGTCGGGGCGGGATCTGGCGGTCGAATACGGGCGCGCCTCGGTCATGCTGTTCACCCCGCAATGGAACGAACCCTTCGGCCTGACCGCGCTGGAGGCGATGGCCTGCGGCACGCCCGTCGCCGCCATCCGCATGGGGGCCGTGGCCGAGGTGATCGGTCCTGCCGGCAGCTATGCCGCGCCCGACGGGCATGATCTGGATCTTGCGATGCTGCGCGCCATGGCGGTGCCGCGCGCCGCCGTTAGGGACCGCGCCGCGCGGCTGTTCGGGATGGACGCGATGCTGGACCGCTATGACGCGTTGTACCGGACTGCCATCGCCAACCGGAACGCCCCCGCGCCGCCGGTCGATTACGCGGCCATCGAACTGCCGCCCCTTTGCGGACATGCGGGGCGGGTGGCGTCAGATGATGTGGCCGTCCAGGACCGTCTCGTGCGTCAGGCGCGCCAGCAATTCCAGTGACGGCTGACCCGGCGCCGCCTGTCTGCGGGTCATGCCGACCGCGCCGGACAGGAAACCCGCCCCGGTTTCCCATTGCACCAGGTCGCCGCGGTCCAGCTCATCCTCGACCACCCCGCCAGAGATGAACCACAGCGCATCCGACCCCGCCAGGATGCCGCGCCCGACGGCCAGCGCGGCGGTTTCGAATGCCGGCTGGACCGAGGCCAGGTTGCGGGCCAGCAGATATTCGTCCACCGCCCGCCGGATCAGCGCATCCGCAGGCGGCAGGATCAGCGGACAGCGTGCCAGGACCTGCGCCACCGGCTGCCCCCGCATCGGATGATGCGCCGCCGAGACAAGCGCGATCCGGTCTTCGTACAGATGTTCGAAGCGCAGCCCCGCCATGTCGCTGGCCGCGGGCATCCGCCCGATCATCAGGTCGATCCCGCCATCGCGCAGCAGGCGGACCAGATGCGAATGCGGTCCCGTCTCGACCGACAGCGTCACCCGCGGTGCCGCGTGCCGGAACCGCAGCGCGACGCGCGGGAACAGCCGCGTCGCCGCCGTCGGCAGCACGCCGACCCGCAGCCGACCCCCATGGCCCGACGGATGCAGCGCCTCGGCCCCGGCCTCCAGCATCTGCAACGCGGCGGCGGCGTGGCGGCGGAACAGCACGCCGTTGTCGGTCAGGACCAGCCGCCGCTTTTCGCGCAAAAACAGCGTCGCCCCCAGAAGATCCTCCAGCTCGGCCAGGGTGCGCGACAGGGCGGGCTGGGTGATGCCCTGCGCCCGGGCGACGGCGGACAGCGTGCCATTGGCGGCGATGTCCAGAAAGGCACGAATATGGCGCAGCTTGATGGCGGGATGCATAATCATACAGGCATGAACCAAGGCGTATTTGGCATTATCTGCGGGTTTTTCTTTGTGCCACGTTATGGACAGGAGGAGCCCCTATGCAAGTCTTGAACCGCGCCGATGGTGCGTTGCATTACCTTATTGACGGCCCCGATGGGGCGCCGGTGGTGATCTTTGCCAATTCCCTGGGGACGGACCTGCGGCTGTGGGATGCGCTTTTGCCGCTGCTGCCGCAGGGATTGCGCTATCTGCGCTATGACAAGCAGGGGCACGGGCTGTCCGATCTGTGGCAGGCGGACCGGCTGCAGGATCATGCCGACGATGCCATCGCCCTGATCCGCGACGTGGCGCAGGGGCCGGTGGTCTTCGTGGGCCTGTCGATCGGCGGGCTGATCGGCCAGCGGGTCGCCAGCCAGCATCCCGAGCTGGTCCGCGCGCTGGTCCTGTCGAACACCGCCGCTAGGCTGGGCACGCCCGACAGCTGGC
Source organism: Paracoccus sp. SM22M-07 (assembly GCF_001887735.1). NCBI lineage: Bacteria > Pseudomonadati > Pseudomonadota > Alphaproteobacteria > Rhodobacterales > Paracoccaceae > Paracoccus > Paracoccus sp. SM22M-07. Next base: position 3,127 of record NZ_JPKW01000005.1, on the reverse strand, counting down.
AGGACCGCATCGCCGCCATCCGCCGCGACGGCCTGCCCGCCATGGCCGATGGCATCCTGCAGCGCTGGTTCGGCTCGGATTTCCGCGCCACCCCCCAGGTGGCACCCTGGCGCAACATGCTGGCCCGTACCGCACCCGAAGCCTATGTCGCGGCCTGCCATGCGCTGGCGGGGGCCGATCAGACGCAGGCGACCGCCGCGCTGGACCTGCCCACCGCCGTCATCGCGGGGGCCGCGGACGGCGCATCGCCCCCCGACCTGGTGGCGGCGACCGCGGCCCTGATCCGGGGCGCCAGCTTCGACGTCATTACCGGCGCGGGCCACCTGCCATGCGTGGAAACCCCCGCCGCCCATGCCGCGATCATTGCCCCGTTTCTGGAAAGGCACGCCCGATGACCGAACTGACCGACAAGGGGATGGCGATCCGCCGCCGCGTCCTGGGCGACGATCACGTCGCCCGCACCGAGGCGCGCAAGACCGCCTTCGACGCACCCTTCCAATCGTTGATCGCGGATGCCGCATGGGGCCATGTCTGGGCGCGCGACACGATCACCCTGCGCGAACGGTCGATGATGACCATCGCGTTGCTGGCGGGCCTTGGCAATGACGGCGAACTGGCGCTGCATCTGCGGTCCATCCCGAACACCGGCGCCAGCCGCGACGACGTGATCGAGGTGTTGCTGCATGTCGCCATCTATGCCGGCGTTCCGCGCGCCAACCACGCGATCGCGATGGCCCGGGACATCTTTGCCCAGCAGGACGCCGAACAGGAGGACGCCCGATGACCGGCCCGCTTTACCAACGCGACCGCCAATGGCATCCGCCCGCGCTGACGCCCGACTACAAGACCTCGGTCGCGCGATCGCCCCGGCTGGCGCAGCTGTCGCTGGAGGGCGGGGTCTGCGCGTTGACCGGCCCGACTTTCGGGCATGGCGATATCGACGCCCATGACAACAACCTGATCGTGAACTATGCCAAGACCGGCGATGCGATCGGCGAACGCATCCTGGTTCACGGCCGGGTCCTGGACGAGGACGCACGCCCCGTCCCGAATACCCTGGTCGAGATCTGGCAGGCCAATGCGGGCGGGCGCTATCGTCACAAGAAGGACCATTACCTGGCGCCCATCGATCCGAATTTCGGCGGCTGCGGGCGGACCCTGACCGACGATCAGGGGCGGTACCATTTCCTGACGATCAAGCCCGGCGCCTATCCCTGGCGCAACTGGGTCAACAACTGGCGGCCCGCGCATATCCATGTGTCGGTCTTCGGGACATCCTTCGCGCAGCGCCTGATCACCCAGATGTATTTCGAGGGCGACCCGCTGATCGCGCATTGCCCCATCGTGAAATCCATCCCCGATCCGCGTGCCATCGACAGCCTGATCGCGCCGCTGGATCTGAACGCGGCAGCGCCCCTGGATCACCTGGCCTACAAGTTCGACATCGTGCTGCGGGGTCGCCGTTCGACCCCCTTCGAAAACCGACCCGAGGGGAACTGAGATGCCGCAACCCTTGCATTACCTGAAGGAAACCCCATCGCAGACGGCGGGACCCTATGTCCATATCGGGTTGGCGCCCGCCGCCGCCGGTTTCGACATCTATCGCCGGGAACTGGGCACGCAGATCGCCGCGGACGACACCCCCGGCCCGCGCGTGCGGATCACGGGCCGCGTCATCGACGGCATGGGCGCACCGGTCAAGGACGCCCTGATCGAGATCTGGCAGGCGGATGCCAACGGCATCTATCCTCATCCCGGGGATCCCCGCCACGCCGATGCCGCCCCCGGCTTTCGCGGCTTTGCCCGCGTCATCCCCGATTTCGACAGCGGCGAATTCACCATCGACACGATCAAGCCCGGTCCGGTGCCGATGACGGGCGGGGCCGTGGCCGCGCCGCATCTGAACCTGTGGCTGGTCGCGCGGGGGATCAACCTTGGCCTCTCGACCCGGCTCTATTTCGGGGACGAGAACAATGCGGCCGATCCGGTGCTGAACCTGATCGAACAGGCTGACCGCCGCCAGACGCTGATCGCGGAACGGACCGCCGATGGCCTCTATCGCTTTGACATTCGCCTGCAGGGCGACAACGAGACGGTGTTTCTGGATGTCTGACAATGCTTGCATCATCTGCGTGGCCATCACCGGGTCCTTGCCCGGCAAGGACAACAACCCGGCCGTCCCCATCACCATCGATGAACAGATCGAATCCACCCACGAGGCCTTCGAGGCCGGCGCGACCATCGCCCATTGCCATATCCGCGACGACGCGGGAAAACCCACCAGCGACCCCGACCGCTTTGCCCGCCTGCTGGAGGGGTTGCGCCGCCATTGCCCCGGCATGATCGTGCAGCTGTCCACCGGCGGTCGGTCCGGGGCGGGGCGCGACCGCGGGGGCATGCTGCGGCTGTCGCCGGACATGGCATCCCTTGCGGTGGGGTCGAACAATTTCCCCAATCGCGTCTATGAGAACAGCCCCGAACTGGTCGACTGGCTGGCAGCCGAGATGGCCGCGCATGGCGTGATGCCCGAAATCGAGGCCTTCGATCTGTCCCACATCCTGCAGGCCGCGATCATGCACAGGGACGGTCGCCTGCCGACCCGCCCCTATGTGCAGTTCGTGATGGGCGTCAAGAACGCGATGCCGGTCGACCGCGATGTCTTCGATTATTACATCCACACCGTCAAACGGCTGTTCGGCCAGGACGTGCCCTGGTGCGCCGCGGGCATCGGTCCCAACCAGATCGTGCTGAACGAATGGGCGATTTCGTCGGGTGGCCATGCGCGAACGGGTCTGGAAGACAATGTCCGCATTGACCGCGACACGCTGGCACCGTCGAATGCGGCCTTGGTGCATCGTGCGGTGGATCTGTGCGACAGATACGTACGCCCCGTCGCGACCTGGCAGCAGGCGCGCGGCATCCTGGGCCTGACTGCAAGGGGATCGGCATGAAGAAGGTTTACGGGACGGCGTCGGAGGCGCTTGAAGGTGTCTTGCATGACGGGATGTTCATCGCGGCGGGGGGCTTTGGCCTTTGCGGCATTCCCGAGCTGCTGATCGCGGCGATCCGGGACGCGGGCACGAAGGATCTGACCGTCGCCAGCAACAATTGCGGCATCGACGATTTC